>JAEELC010000141.1 GCA_016288675.1 Acholeplasmatales bacterium
AGATAGATTAATACATTTAGCAGAATATGATAATCTTACTAACATAAAAAATAGAACCGCTATTAACAAAGATTTAGACATAAGAGTTGGAGAAAATGAAGAATTTGCTCTAGCTATATTGGATATAGATTTATTTAAAAATGTTAATGATACATATGTTCATAATGCTGGAGACTATGTACTAAAAGAATTGGCTAAAAAACTAATAAATTTAGAAGGATATGGAATAACACCTGCAAGATGGGGTGGTGAAGAATTTATAATCTTAGGACCAAGTAATATGAACTATCAACAATTTGTTGATATAATGCAAGACTTTAGAAGAACTATAAGAGAAAGTGAATTTAATTATGATAGAAGTAGAATTAAAATCACTGTATCTATTGGTATAGCTCAAAGAAAGAAAAAATCATTAATAAAAAATACCATTGAATTAGCAGATAAGAGATTATATAAAGCTAAAAAAAGTGGTAGAAATAAAGTTATTTTTAAATAAAATAATACTTAGCAAAGTATTATTATTTATTATTTATGATATAATAACCAAACGGAGGAATCTTTGATGGAAAACATATTTGAAGAGGCATGTATTTATGCTTCAAAAAAACATCAAGGACAATTAAGAAAAGACGGAACAATATATATTTTACATCCTTTTGAAGTAGCTCTTATTTGTTCTTCGATGACACAAGATCAAGAAATATTAGCTGCTGCTGTTTTACATGATGTGCCTGAAGAATGTTCAGTAACAATCGAAGAAATAACTAATCTTTTTACTCAAAGAGTAGGAAAATTAGTAGGACTTGAAACTGAATTAAAATTTGAAGGAATATCTAAAGACAAAAGCTGGAAAGTAAGAAAGCAAATAGCTATAACAAGATTAAATAAAACCAATGATATAGGTTTTAAAATGATATATTTAAGTGATAAATTAGCAAATATAAGAGCACTTTATAAGGATTATAAACAAAATGGAATAAAAGCTTTTGAAAAATTTAATGTTAAGAATATAGATGAACAATTATGGTATTATAATGAGGTCTTAAATAGTGTTAAAGAATTAGAAGACTATGAAGCATATAAAGAATATAAAAAGTTAATTAATTATATTTTTGGACCAAACGAAAAGGAGGAATCTATATGAGTAAAAAAGTAATACTATATCGTCATATAGACTCTTCCAATGTTAACTTAGTAGAAGAAAGACTAGGAAAAGAACTGATTGACTATGAAGGAAAAGAAGTAATAATAGATTGTAATGAGTTAGAGTACATATCAAGTGCTGGACTTAGAATAATCTTAAAAATAAGAAAAAAATTTCCTGAAACCAAAATTATTAATTGTAATCAAGCAGTATATGAAATATTTGAAATGACAGGATTTACTGAAATGATGAAAATAGAAAAAAAATATAAAACTATTTCAGTAGATAATTGTGAAGTAATAGGAGAAGGAGCTAATGGTATAGTATATCGTATAGATCCTGAAACAATTGTAAAAGTATATAAAAACTTTAATTCAATTAACGATATTGTTAAAGAAAGAGAAAGATCAAAAGAAGCATTTGTATTAGGAATTCCAACTGCTATCTCATATGATATAGTTAAAGTAGGTAATAAATATGGATCAGTATTTGAAATGTTAGATGCTAAATCTTTTGCAGAATTACTTAAAGGTGGAGAATCAATAAATAAACTAGTAAAGCAAAGTGTTATAATGTTAAAACAAATTCATAATACAGAAAATATTCATAATGATTTACCAAGTAAAAAAGCAGAAGCAGTATCTTGGGCAAAAGAATGCACTAAAATACTACCAGAAAAAATAGGAAATAAACTTCTAAAAATGATAAAAGAGATTCCTGATAGAAATACAATTATTTATGGAGATTTTCATGTTAAAAATATAATGCATCTAGAAAATGAAAATCTACTTATAGATATGGAAACAGTTTCATATGGACATCCAATTCTTGAATTAGCGTGTTCATATTCAATATATGAAGGATTTGAATGTCTAGATTCAAAAAATCCAGAATCATTCTTAGGAATACCACAAGATTTATGTAGAAAATTTATTAAAATGACATTTGATTATTACTTTGATGAATTAGATGATAAAGAAAAAGAAAAAATAATTAATAAAATTAAAATAATAAGTTATACAAGACTACTTAGAAGACAATTAACACATTTTGATAAAAAAGACGATAAGATACAAAAATCAATTGATTATTGTAAAAAATATTTAATTGAAAATGTTCCTGTTGTTGATAACTTATATTTTTAGAAAGGAATAAGATATGGAGGTATTACAACAACATCAATTAAACATTTTATTATCATTATCTGCAGTATGCGGAATAATTGTAATGTTTTTAATATACTCAAAATATATTCCAAATCCCAAAAGAAAAGTATTAATAAAAATAGCCTTTACAGGTATGATTTTACTTTCTGCAGATAGATATGCATATATTTATCGAGGAGATTTAAGCACATTGGGTTATTGGATGGTTAGAATATGTAATTATCTAGTATATGCATCTTCTTTAAATATAGTTTACTTATTCAATGAATATTTAATAGGATTAAAAAAAGACAATAAAAAAGATAT
>JAEELC010000142.1 GCA_016288675.1 Acholeplasmatales bacterium
ACGAGCTTGACGAACTTTAGCTTCATATTTAACAAGTTCACTCTTAACAAGCTTTTCATGCTCAGCAAGATAATCTGAAACATATTGAACACCAACACTTAAATTAGAATTAAATGTTTGAATGTATTCGCTTTGCTTATTTAAAATACCAGTAGTGATATTTTCAAATGTTTGGCTTTCAGAGTTAAATCTAGCTTCACAAGATTTATAAGCTCTTTCACTTGACATAGCAGAAAGCATATCATCATATTCTTTACGAGCATCTCTATCTAAAGTTAAATTATCTCTAGCAATTGATTCAAGATATTGATTAGCTTCAACTAATTGATTGTTTAATTCAATTAAACGATCTTGGAATTGTCTAATAGCTTGAGCTTGGCTACCAACTCTTTGAGAAATAGCAATCTTCTTAGCTTCAATTTCTTTAATTTCTTCTTTAACCTTATTATATTCATCTAACGTTTCAGTAGTAGATAACTTCTTAGATTTAGATAATTGTAAAGTTAAATCACTAACTTTGCTTGTTAATGAATAGAAATTAATTAAATCTTCCATTTGCTTAGCAAGACCCATTAGGTTTAGATTATTAATAGTTTGATTGAAATCACGAAGGTTTTGAATTTGATTATCAATTGAATAATATTTTTGAGTTAATTCAGTTGCTTGTTGTTCGTAGTTAGCCTTTTGTTCATCAACAGCACCAGAACCAATATAACGTTGAACATTTAAGTTCATAGAACGTACTACATAACCACGATATAATAAACCATCGTTTGTAATAGCAATTTGATAATCCTTAAGTTCAGATTCATTTTCACACATAATTACATTACCACATGTAAAGTTAATGTAATTTGATGCATCCTTATTCTCACTAGTCATAATAGAAGCTAGAGAGTTTGGCGCATAATGATCATATTTTTGAATAGCATCAGTATTTACTAAACCAAATCCATAAGAATACTTATTCTTAATACGAGCAAATATTTGTAAAGCCGAATCATAATACTTAGGCTCAACAATTAAGATAAATCTTTGATTACCAAGGAATGATTCAATAGTACGAGACCAATTAGAATCCTTAATATCAATAAGCTCACAGAAAATATGAACTGAAATATCTTTATTATAAATACGCTTTAAATTTTCAGCGATTTCATTTCTTAATTCATTTAATCCTTGAGGATAGCGTAATCTATTGCTGTCAAGATTGCTACGAGCATCTCTAATAGTTTTCATTTTATCTAAGACATCAGCCTTAGTTGCATTTAAGCTACCAACTGTTTCTAGATTTTCATCAGAAATACGCTTAAATGTTGTATTTGCTGCAATAACCTTAAGCTTATTATCAGCAATCATTCTAGGATCTAGATTATTTAATTCTAGATTAGCAAATTCTTTTAAGCATGCTTCATCACTATCATCTCTTAAACGATTAACTTTATCTTTAATCTTAGAAACATTAGCTAGATATGCACTTTCTACATCACCTAAACTATTAAGTTCATTATTAGCCTTTTCAATTTGACGAGATAAATATTCGCTATTTTTAAATCCTTCGTCATTAGCTAAAGCGTCATATAAAGTATTAGCTTTATCTTGAGCTTCACCTTGAAGTCTTGTTTGTTCATTAAATTCATTATGAATAGCATCTAACTTTGCATTTTCAAGTTCAATTTGATCTTGAGTATCAATTTGTTCTTGTTCAATTTTCTTAACATCAAATAACTTCATTAAGTAAGTTAGATAATTCTTCTTTTCAATAATATCTTTAGAATTATCAACTAAAGAAGATAATTCATTTAGCATATTAATCTTAGCTTGAATAACATTTAGTGTAGATTCTAAATCCTTATATGAGCGAATAGAATCACGGATATTAGTTACATCAATTTCTTTTTCTTCAAGAATATTTTGATAAATAAATTCTTTAACATCTGCAATAGGCTTAAATGCTAAAGCTTTAACAATCATCTTAAAGAAATCTTCATTAATAGAACCATATAAGTTTCTATAAGCACGCTTAGCTTCTCTTAAGGAACTATAATAAGTGAATGAAGGATGAAGTTTTCTAAATTGAACTGTACCAAAAACCTTACCTTCTTGGTCCATAAACATTCCATCATCAATACCTTGATTTTCTGCACTATAGAATAAACTCTTTACAGGAGTTAATTCACCAAATGCATCCATCGCAACACCAAGAATTAATGGTTCATTTGTTTCATCATCAATGAATTCAACGCAAATGTGACCAGAAACATCACCTTCACGTAAATATTCTTTATTTTCAATACCAAGCTTACACTTAATATAACCTCTTAAATCACGTTTACCTTTATCATTAGCTGCAAGGTTAAATTTAGTATCTCCAGCAGTAATTAAATAAGTTAAAGCGTCTAGAATAGTTGATTTACCAGAGGCGTTAGCACCTGTAAGTAAAATGTTATCTTTTACTTCAATAGTTTCATTTGATAAATAGTGCCAGTTAACAAGTCTAATTTTAGTTAGCTTCTTCATTTGCGCTCGCCTCACTTACAATATGATTAATAGCTTGATGTACTTCATTAATGTCTTGAGTCTTAATTGCACATAATAATGTAGGAAGTAATATAACTTTAGTATTTGCAACAAGTGCATCCTTTAGTCCAATTACTTCAATTAAATTAAGACGACGGAATAAACGAAGAGCACGAACTAAATCTGTCTTATTTATATGTTGTTTAATTTCAAGATAATTATACTTATTTTGAATATCTTCAACATTAATTACAATATTATTATTTAGAGTTGTTTCTTTTAAATTTTCGCTATATAAAATACGTAAAATTAAAAGAACAACAGTTTGATCACGGTTTAATTTTAAAATACTTGGATTAAAACTTGATACTAATTGAACAGTACCTAAATTTTGATCTACTTCTATAGAATCACCTAATAGATTAAAGAATTCTTCAAATAAAGATTTGAAGCTAACTACAAAGTAATAATTTTCCTTATTGTCAGCCTTATCACGACAAAGGAAAGTATTAGCTAAAAGCTTATTTGCAACTTCTTTGAAAGTATTTTGCTGAGTTTGTGTTAAATTTTGATATTCATCTAGCATTCTACTTTACCTCCCTTAAGATAAAATCATGCATTACAAATCTTTCATGATTTATCACTTTATCTAATTTGATTAAGTCAAAATTATGTTCAGAACCATATACAAGTGCATATAGGGTCATTAAAACTATTTCTGGGCTAGAATTATATTTTATCGCATCGCTAGCTTCAAAAATACCATCATGCATATGTGCGTATAAGAAATCTCTAACAGCATCATCATTATATGGATTTTCATAAGTCTTGAAGAATTCAAGAGCTTCAGCTGTTAAATCAAATCTTGATAAATCAACTGTTTGACCTTCAATATGATCATATTTACCACGTGGTGAATATAATGTTTTTTCATTATTATAAATCTTTAGATCATTGATACTAAATAATTTATTTGTGTCATCAATAGCTTTATCAATATGATTATCCTTATTAGAAATTTTAATATATTTAAAGATATCGTTAAGCTTACCTATTGTATTATCATCTTCTGATAATAAGAATTTAATCTTACCAATTGTAGAATCAATGTATTTTGTATTCTTTCTATCGATTTCAGTAACATAAGAATCAAGTTCATTAAATACGTCAATCATTTCATCAATATCCTTATAAGCCTTTTTATATGCAACTTCAGTCTTAGGATATTTTGATAAGTATGTATCAGTAACCTTATACATAGCTTCATCATTAGCTTCAATTTTTTCTAGGTTAGTAACAATTGATAAACGATATTTGTTAATATTGTCACCAGTTTTTAATTGCTTATAACCGTTATCAATTAATTCAACCTTATAATTCATTAATTTTTCAATTAAATCATGAATATCTGTGTTATCAATAACAGTTTCAATGTAATCCTTCATACGAGAATCAAGTTTACGCAATGCACGAATTAATAATTTAGTATTACGGAAAACTTCTTGAATAGTTAAACCATAATCACTTTCAGCGTTATTTAATAGCATATAGATAGTATGAATATATCCATTATATTCATTGGCATCTAATGGCATTAAAGCGTTATCCCAATCAGCAGGATTAAAATCAAATGTTTCAGTACGCCATGGTGCTAAATTCATAATAGCTTCAACCATAGAAATACCTGAATCAGTAAAATTCAAAATTTCTTCATAGTCACCGGTAATATCAATATAAATCCAACCAGTTTGTTCAAAGCGTCTTAAAACGAAATATGCAAGGGATCTACTAGATTTAGAAGCTTCCTCTTCATCTTCATCAATATTATCTTCACTGTCTTCACGTGAGAATACAAGATTTCTATGATTATCTAAATACTCACACAATTCGTCAACAACAACTTTCTTATCTATTCCTAAAATCGAACCAGTCTCATAAGTTTTGAAGGCTTCGATTAAGCAAGCTAAATACAAACGTTTGTTTTTTCCGGCAAGTAAAGTGAAAAAGTTTTCAGGTATAATGTCAAACAAGTCCATCTTTACAACACTCCTTTTCTTAACTATTATGATACCAAAATGCGACATTTTTTTCAATGTAAAATTAGGTTGTTTTAAATTATTTTTTTATATTTTTTTATTTTTTAAATCTATCACTTTTTTTATATATTTCTTTTATAGACGTTACATCTAAAATAAAAAAAGAAGCATAAAAATGCTTCTTTATAAATCATATTTTGCAATAATCTCACTTGGTGTTTTCTTAAGCAAGAATACACTTGGTAAGCTACCAAATAATACAAAAATTAACATCATTATAATAAAAGTAATATAAAATAATGGATTTTCATAAAATAATACTTCTTTTGTATGATTTAATGATCTTAAAATTGATTCTGATACACCAGCAATAGTACCAACAAGAATATAACCGATTGCAGATGTAAATATAGCTTCAATTAATGAATCTAAAGCAGTCCTTAATATTAACCTAATTCTTGGTTCACCAATAGCTCTTAAAATACCAATTTCTTTAACGTGAGAAATAAGCTTTACACGTTCAGTAAAATAGATATAAACAACAAGAACCATTGATAAAATTATAACAGGAATTAAAACACTTTTTTTAGCTCCATCAGTATTAGTATTAATATCTTCAAAGAATAAATTTTCACTAGTTCTTAAATTATCATATTCAGTATTGTTAACATCATTATCAAATTTAATAATAGGTGTGTAATAATTAATAGCTCTATAACGTAATCTTAAATCGAATGCATCTTCAGAAAATACATTAGTAATACGTGAATTATAAAAACCAGAATCAGTAGCTTCTTGAGTCCAATGTAAAACACCTACAATTTTAAATCCTTCATAATACCATTCTTCTCTTACTGAATTAATAGTGTTATTAACAACTAATATTTCTTTATTGTTTTCAGGAAGTCTTCCTGCTTCAAGATTAAAGTATTTACTTAAAATATTTACTCCATTTCTATAAACCAAATTATAGCCATCTTCAACAGCTTTATAGTAATCATTTCCATAATAATCAAAGTCTACAACAACCTTATTAAAGAAGGTTTCATTATACATAGAATTTGTTATACCAATAATTTTTTTATGATAATAAACTCCAGGATATCTTCTTAATAAAGTGTTATCATGTGTTTCAACAATAGTTCTACCAATTAATGAATCGTAGCTCATATTTACTCTTAATAAATCAGCCACATATTTTGAAATGACAATTTCATCACTTTTTTGGAAATTATCATTTCCATAAATTATTTTATATTCATTAAATGAATATGGAAGAAGAGTTGTTTCATATTCTTTAGATTCAATATATTTAGAATCATTATATAAAGAAATAGTTTCTTCTCCTTTTACATAAACATCTTTAACATTATTATTTTCATATAATTCATAAAGCTTTTCTCTAGTAGCTTCATTCTTATATTTAACTTTAGCATCACTTGAACGTAGCTCATAAGTACCTTTAGCTCCATTATAGCTAGAATAATCCTTATAGCTAAATTTAAATTCAAGAATTGCAAGTACAGCGCATAATGCGCCAATCAATAACAAAGTAAATCTAAAAAACAATATTTTTTTACTTGCATTAGAAAAATCATGAAAAGACTTCCTAATAATATTAAATATTATAGATAATTTATTTCCTTTTTTATCAATATAATTATCATTACAATATTCAATTGTTTCATCTATTTTTACATCATCTTTTTTTGAAGCTTCAAGAAGCTTAAAATTAGTATCATTTATATTTTTAATTGGTTTATTTGATTTAATATAATATGTACCATTTAAATAAATTAAATCAATTTTTACATCTTCATTTGAATTATAAATATTAATATTAGTCTTATCATTATTAAGTTCTTGTTTATCTAAATCATGTAAAAATATATTATTTTCATTATTAGTTAAATTAGTCTTAATAGGATTTGTTTTGGAAATAATAGCACCATCTGAAATATTATAAATATAATCACTATAATAATTAGCTAAATCCTTATTATGAGTAACTAAAAGAACTAAATTAGTTTTTGATATTTCTTTTAATATATTCATAATATTAATAGAATTTTCACTGTCTAAATTACCTGTAGGTTCATCTGCAATGATAAGCTTATTTTTCTTAATTAATGCACGAGCAATAGCTATACGCTGTTGTTGTCCTCCTGATAATGTATCTACAGTCTTTTTTCTATATTTAAACATTTTTACAGCATTTAAAGCTTCTTTAATTCTTTTATTAACTTCTTCTTCATCTGTAATATTAATTATTTCAAGCGCAAGACGTAAATTTTCATAAACAGATAATTTATTCAATAAATAATAATTTTGGAATATATATGAAATATGAGAATTTCTATATTCATCAATTTTTTGCATATTATATTTTTTAAAACTTTGATCATTATATGAAATTTCACCGCTATCAAATTTATCTAATCCACCAATAACATTTAAAAGGGTTGTTTTACCAGAACCAGATTCACCAAGTAAGGTAATTAAACCTGTATCAGGAAGATTTAAACTAGTATCTTTAATAACATTTATTGAATTATTTTTATTTGAAAAAGTTTTATTTAAATTCTTAATTGTTATCATTATTTTCCCTCCCCTTCAAATTGTTTACGTACTGTTTGATTAAATAATTTCTTATTAAATCTTCTAGTAATAATAAAGCTTAATATTATTATTAATAAAATGAAAATAAAATATTGCTTAATTCCCATATATCTAAAATTATAAAGGAAATTATTTACATAATTAGTCTTAATAATTATTAAGACAATATATGTAATTGTACTTATAATAAATGCGACTAGGAATAATTCAAGATTAACAATATGGCTCATAGGCTTATTAGTTACACCAAGTGTTCTAATGATATTGTAATCCGTCTTTTTACTTCTAAAAATGAGTTTTAATATTGTATACGTAATTAAATAAATTGCAACCGCAAAGCCAATAATAGAACAAATAAGAATGTAAATTAGCTTTTGATCTACACCTAGTGAATTAGTATTTTCACCATAATTAGGTGATGTATAACTAAATGGAGATATAGCATAATATCCTAATTCACCTAGTTTCTTAGATGTCTTATTTGTATTTGAAATGTTATATGCAAGAACATTATAAACTTCATCAAATTTATAATCATCATTTATTGTAATATAAGGTCTAAGT
>JAEELC010000143.1 GCA_016288675.1 Acholeplasmatales bacterium
ATAATACGTTGTTATGTAAATAATAAGAAGAGTGCACATTTTAGGATAAATCAAACTGAAATTAATGTTATAGAAGGGAATATTTTTCAACGCGATAGTGAAACAATTAATGTTATTCCCTTTAATGAATACTTTGATACTTTAGTCGACAATAATGTAATTTCTGAAGCATCATTAAATGGTAAATACATAAAGGATTATTGGAATGGTAAAATTGATGAATTGAACACCCTTATTCAGCAAAGTGATATTTTGAAAAAAAGTATAATTGGAACAAATCAAAAAAGGAAAAGTGGAAATAAGCAAAAATATGAATTGGGAAGTGTGATTGCAATAGATAATTTTGTCTTAACTGCTTTTTCGCATTTTGATGATTCCAACAGAGCGTATTTATCTTTCTCGGATTACCTAAACTTTCTAGTATCTTTTTGGAAGCATATTGATGTGGTTTATAATGGTAAAACTATTAATATTCCAGTTTTTGGTTCTGGATTAACTCGAATAAATAATAAGCTTTTGACTATTCAAAATTTGCTAGAAGCAATATTATGGTCGATAAAAGATAGTGATTTTCAAGGGAAAAAGATAAATATTTTAATCCAAAAGGATAATATAGGCAAAATTGATTTTTATCATTTGGAACCAAGAATTTATTAAAGGAGAGAAAAAATATGGCTCATGGTTGTTTTATTAGTTATAAAAAGGAAGATAAAAATAGAGGATATTTAAGAAGAATAGTTAATAGATTGAATGAATTGAAAATACCTTGTTCGTATTTGGATAGAACTATAGATTCTGATAATATTGATACAGTAATCAGTGTTCTAAGACAAGAATATATGAATAATAAACCAGTTACCCTATTCTTAATAGGAGCAAATAGTTATGAAGATACTAAAGAAAGATGGAATAGAACATATGGCTACTATAGATTACACGATGAGTATAATGAGCAAAGTTTTATTATTCGTGAATTAAGGGCAACTTTGTCAGATTATGATGGTAATCCGCGTCATGGAGTGGTTGGAATAGTCTTACCAGAAATTGAAAATGCGATATACGGTGGACAAACAAGGTGTTATCATTGTGGACAAGTTTTTGATGTCGTTAATGTTGATGATAATACTGTAATACGTGAATTTTGGGAAAACTATTACCTTCTTCCTGACGAGAGGTGCTCAAATCATTACTCTGAAGAAGGACGATATTGTATTTTGTGTAGATTAAATGAGTTCTTGCAAAATCCAAATAGATATATAGATAGAGCTTATGAAAAATCAAAGTCGGATTTGGCAGAACATGTTCATTACAAGGACATTAAGCATGATTATAAATTGAGAGATGAATAGCTTTATAGATAGATGAATAATGGCAGATGAATACTTACTAGATATCTGCTATAATTGTTCAATAATTTTTCATCTCTTAGCAATAAGTGAGGAGCCGTATGAATAAATCAAAGATGGTCCAAAAAAAAGAAAATGAAAAAGAAACATATGAAGTTAGTGTGCCAACCAACTTTAAATTGTTTAAAATGAGAGCTGATAATGATTATAGTTTTTCTGCTTTTTTGAATGATGAAATATGGGGAACTGTTCCTAAAGCATTTAACGATCCATATGACTCTATGGCAATATACAATTTTTACGAGTTACATAACTATATTGTGAAAATAATAAATTCAGATGTATCGCTTAAGAAAAAACTTTGTGAAATTAATTTCATTAATCTTGATGATTATTCGAGTACTAAACTTGCCAAGGCACTTATTTCGACTTTAACTGATGGCGATGATGCTCTTCGCTCTAGTGTACTAATGAGTTCTTGCTTTACTGAAAAAATAGATAATGAAATTATGTGGGCCCATTATGCTAATAATGCAAGAGGATTTGCTTTGGAATATGATTTTAAAGAGTTAGTTAACTTCGGAAGAAATTTGGAAAGAAAATCAAATGAGCTTCTATATTCGAATTACAATTTTTTAGATATCGAAGAAGAATATTTAATGCCTAATGTCTTAGTTCCGATTATATATAAAAATAGAAAGTATAATATGACTGAATATCTGAAAAAGGTAATAGATAACGAAATGTTGGGCGTAAAAAAATTGTATATAGAGAATAGTGAGTGGACATTACGTCAATCCATAATTAACTTACTGAATAATACCCACGAATTTAGACTTGACAAAAGTACTTTTTATGAAATGAATTGCTTCAAAAAAACTGATTGGAAATATGAACGTGAGTGGAGGCTTTTGGCATATAATATGAACCCTTTATATCTAAATAGTTCGCCACATATGTTATTTGGGGAATTAAAACCTAAAGCGATTTATTTAGGTGAGAAAATGTCAAATTATAATAAAGAATCTTTAATTTCTATCGCCCAAAAGAAAAAAATTAAAATTTATCAAATGTACACCAAAATGGAAAAAAATAGTATAAAATTAAAATACAAAGAGGTTAAATAAACAGGCATATTTTTTTAATGAGGAATAAAATGAATGTTGATGAATTAACTACTTTAATGAATGATGTATCAATTCATTTAAGAAAAGACGAAAATATAGTATTATTTGATGTAAATATAAGTGAAAGAACAATCTGTGGTTGTATAAAAGAAGTGTTGGACAAAAAATATGCGAATAGTGATTATAGTGTTGATTTAGAATATAATCGCTGTCGTCATGTTGAAAAAACTGTAAAAATAGAGTTTGATCCAAAAAAAGAGGTTAAATTACAGTTGGAAGCTTATATTAAAAATATGAATATTAGTATTTCAGATAGGGATATAGATGATTCCTATATACGCACATATTCTAGTGAGTATTTAGCTAAATATTATAAGCGTTGTAAAGGAAAATATTATAGTGAACTAGAAAAATTCGATTATGAAAAAGCATTTATACCAGATATAGTTATACACGAGCGTAATAGCAATAATAATTTAATTATGATGGAGGTTAAAAAGTTAGATTATTCCACTGGAAATTTTGATATTATCAAATTGAGTTTAATTAAAAAAAATACGAATTTAAACTATCAGTATTATGTGTAT
>JAEELC010000144.1 GCA_016288675.1 Acholeplasmatales bacterium
CAATGCGCCTTTATATAATTCATCATCCTAGTGATACTAATTTTGAAGAGGTTTTTTTAAAAATTGGCAGAGCAGATGCTTTCTTAAACGAAGTTAAAGAGAAATATAAAGAAGCTTTTGCAGTATCTAATAATGAAACAGAGGCAGCTGTACTTGAATTAAGTAAAGAATTAAATAATTATTTATTAAAGGGCAATATAAATTTATATGCAGCACGATTAGAGTACACATTCTTAAATATTTTTAAAAATAAAAGTTGGACTGAAAACTCAGCGCTTATTTATTTAAAGCTTTTGAGTCTTATTTGTCCAACTATGTGTGAAGAAATATTTAAAAAAATTTTTAATGAATCATATTTAATATTTGAAGAATGGCCTATTTATTAGGATTATAATGGTCGCCTTGATATAGATTAAGCTTTCTAAACTTTTTATCTATTTCATCCATGACGACCATTTTTTTTATGGTCCAAAGAGGAGCTATTAAGTCCTCTTTAGGTGCATCAGCTGATAAGCGATGTACGATAATGTCAGGACGTAAACGAGCTATTTGTTCAACAACTAAATCTGTATATTCATCTAGAGTAGGAAGATAGAAAGGATTATTTTCGTAGTCTTTTGCCATCTTTGTATCTTTTATTATACAAAGCTCATGAATTTTCACACCATCTATAGGTAATTCATTTATAAAATCAATTGTAGAAAGCATATCATCTTTAGTTTCACCTGGAAGATAATTCATTATGTGTACTACAATTTCTATACCTGCATCATGCAATCTGTTTACGGCATCTTTAAACTCAGCATTTGTGTGTCCTCTATTTATTAATTTAGAGGTAGCTTCATTTGAAGTTTGAAGTCCAAGTTCAACTTGAACTGGGCACTTTTTATTTAATTCCTTTAAAAAATCAACTTTATCTTGTTCTAGGCAATCACAACGTGTAGAAATAGAAATACCAATGACATCTTTATCTAATTGTGTTGCACTTGTAAATAAAGGCTTTAATACATCTAGACTAGCGTATGTGTTTGTATTAGCTTGAAAATAAGGCATGTAATACGCATCAGGCCATTTTGTAGATATCATTTTTTTAATATCGTTAAATTGCTTTTCGATTGGGTCAAAACGATATCCTGCAAAATCTCCAGAGCCTAGACGTGAGCAGTATGTACAACCACCATATCCTTTTTTACCGTCTTTATTAGGACATGTAAAATTCATATTTAAGCTTATTTTTACTACTTTTTTTCCATATTTAAATTTATAATAATTAGATAATGTATTATAATGTTTTTCATTTGTAAATAGATTCATAAAATCACCAAACAAATAATAACACAAATATGAAATTTTATAAATGTTAAATTTTATATTGCTCAAACTTTATGATATAATATAAAAAAACGAAAGGAGCGACATTATGTTAAAAAGAATTTATAATTCCTTAATCAGACCATCAAGAATAGCTTTATATTTCCAAAATAAGCTATATTTATCTTTTTTATATTTCTTATTTTTCTTTATTGTTGCTACCTTACCAGCTATTATTAAATACAACAATTCAGATAATTATTTAACAAGCTCTCAAGTTTTTTCTATTATAGAAGATAAACCTAATGATACTAATGCTTCTTTTAAAGATTATGTTTTTAAATCTGATAAGGCCTTTAGCTTAAATTATGATAGTGTTACATATAATTTTGGTGAATCATTAGAAATTAAAAATAATACTACTGTAGTATTTGGAGAATCTAAGCTTACGATTTATCAAAATAAGAGCGCTCGTATAAGTGCCACTTATAAAAATTTGAATGTTTCAGATTTTGAATTTGATAATATTAATAATGATTTAAATACTGATTTTTATGCATTTAAAAATATGATTAATTCTATTTATTATGATTATTTTAGAGTATCTAATCTAATTTCAGATATATCATTATTTTTAGATGGATTTATTTATTCTGCAATAGTACTAATTCTTTTATATGTTTCATGTGGATTTCTTAATCCATACTTACGACCAAAACATAAAATTAATTTAGCAATATATTCTCAAACTTGGTTTTTTGTGATTTTATTTATTGAGAACTATCTTTCATTTACATATTTAAGTATTTTAGGCTTAGTTATTAGTTTAATATGTTTAATTCGTTCATTATCTAGCATTAAAGTTGTTAAAGTCCCTAAGGAAAAGTAATTATGAAATACATTGATATTATTAAAACAGAATCAAAGATTAATTTTGATTCAAATGATTTTCAAGTTAATAAAGTAGTAAAGAATGTGGAAAAAAGTAGCGTTTTAATAGACGTTACTTTTTCTCACGTTTTGGGAATTAATGAATATAAGGATTTTTATGATTTAAATAAACATATATTTATAGATAAATGCAACTTTAAGAGCTTTATAATAGATCTTAAATATAAGGATTATACTATCGAAAATAGCGAAGCTTTAGCTTATATTCATTATGCGATAAATTCGCTAGTTGCTGAACGCCCTAGTTTTTCTTCATTTAGTGGCTTAAATATTTCTTTTAATAAAGATACTTATATTTTTGGTGTTGATAAGGATTCATTATTTTTAGAGGCTCAAGATAAACCATTATTAGATAAATTAGCTGAGTACGGATTACATTATAATATTAAATTTGAGGTTGATCCTTCGCTTCAAAGCTTATCAAGCCTTAAGGAAGAAGAAACTAAGAATTTTATAAATGAAATTAACAGTCGTCCTAAGACAGTTGTAGTTAAAGAAGAGAACAAAGAAAAAACTAAAAAATTCTATAATTCTAGACAAAAGATTGAAGTAACAGATATTACTCAAATTAAGGATATTCCGTTTGATCAAGGCTCTCTATTAACATATCAAGAACAAAATGGTTTACCTCATTTTAGAATTCAAGGCCAAATTTTTAAAATGGATGTAGCTAAAAAGAAGATTAGTTATTTAGTTAAATTATCAATTTATGATGGAACTGATTCAATTGTTTGTAATAAATGGGCTAATGAGGAAGAAGTTAAACAAATAAATGAATGGAAAAATGGTGATGTCTTAGACATTGTTGGTAAGGCTGAATATTCACCATTTGAACGTGATGTTGTAATTCAAATTGACCATATGAGCTTAATTGGGTCAACTAAGAAAGCTTCAAGAGAAGATAGCCAAGAGAAGAAATATGTTGAACTAATGGTTCATACTAAGATGTGTAACCTAGATGGTTTAAATTCTGCTGATGAATATGTTAAGCAAGGATTAAAATTCGGAATGCATAGAATGGGATTTAGTGACTTATCTGGTTTATATTATATACCTGATATTTTACATCATTGGCCTAAGGGAGAAGAATTCCATCCTATTTATGGTGTTGAATTACCATTTATTGATGATCTTGCTTATTCAATCACATTAACAAATGGTGATTATGATTTACGTAGTGCTACATATGTTGTATTTGACATTGAAACTACTGGTTTATCTCAAAAATATGATACTATCATTGAAATATCTTGTATGAAAGTTAGAAGTGGAGCTATTATTGAAAAGCTAGACAGCTTTGTAAATCCACGTCGCTCAATTCCTGAATTTATTAGTGATAAGACACATATTACTGATGATATGGTTGCTGATGCACCTTTCATTGAAGAAGTTTTACCTAAGTTTATGGAATTTGCAAAAGGTTGTATTCTTGTAGGTCATAATGTTCAATTTGACACTGGTATGATTTATGAAGAAATGAGAAGACTTGGCATTCCTAAGATTAAATATCCTGCAATTGACACGGCTAACTTATTCAGAGCTTATTGTAACCCTGATGTTGATCCAGAACGTGGTGTTAAAAAGTTTAATCTTGAAGTTCTTGCAAAATATTTCAAGGTCCGTGAAGATCAACACCATAGAGCTAATGATGACACTCGTGTTACAGAGGAATGCTTTGTACAAATGCTTGGGGATATGTATAAGCGTGGTATTTATAATTATAAAGATATTAATAAGCTTATAGATCCTTCTAACTTCTATAAATATGTTATTCCTTCAACAATAAATATTATTGCTAAAAACCAAGTTGGTTTTAAAAATTTATATAAATTATTGTCAGACTCTTTAACAATTCATTGCTTTGGCGATGCTAGACTTTTAAAATCTATTTTAAATAGATTTAGAGAAGGTTTATTAGTATATGAAGGTAATTATAGATCAAATATCTTTGAATGGGCAATGAATAGAAGTGAAGAAGAAGTAATTGAAGAAATGAATTATCTTGATTTCGTTACTGTACTTCCTCCTTCTGCATATTATCATTTAGCTACTGATGTACCAAATGGTGAACAAAGAATTAAAGAAAATATCTTACGGATTATTACGCTTGCAAAAAAAGCAGGAAAGGATGTATTAGGACAATGCTGTCCATATTACATTGATCCTGATGATAAGAAATATCGTGATATTTTAATTGCCTCTCCTCAAATTGGTGGTGGATTATCACGTCTTGCATATTACAAGGATTCACCATTTGCACATTTCCGTACAACTGATGAAATGTTATCTGAATTTGAATTTATCGGTAAACAAGAAGCTTATGATATAGTTGTAGAAAATACTAATAAGATTGCAGATTTAGTTGAAGATATTAATGTATTCCCTAAAGATAATAAAGAAACTGGTGAACAAGCAATGAAAGCACCAGTTGATGACCAATTTAGTGAATCTCTTGGTGTCCCTTCAATCGTTGAAGATATGAAGCGTATAGTTTATTCTAATCTAGACAAACTATATGGTCACGAACATGTTCATCCAATTGTTCAAAAGAGACTTGATAGAGAAATGAATTCCATCATTGGTGCTGGATATTCATCTACTTACTATATGGCACATTTGATGGTACATAAATCTGTAGAAGATGGATATATGGTTGGTTCGCGTGGTTCAGTAGGTAGTTCATTTGTAGCTACAATGATGGACATCACTGAAATCAATCCTTTACCACCACATTATAGATGCCCTCAATGTAAATTCCATGTCTTTAAAATGACAGATGATGAAAAGAAAGAATATGGAGTTTCTGATTTAGAAAAGCCATTTATGGCTGATTTAGATAATATTTTATCTGGTTATGACTTACCTGATGCTGTTTGCCCATGCTGTGGTACCCCACTTGTTAAAGATGGTCATGATATTCCATTTGAAACATTCTTAGGATTCAATGGTGATAAAGTACCTGACATTGACTTAAACTTCTCAAGTGAATATCAAAGTAGAGCTCACGCTTTCATTAAGGAAGTATTTGGTGTAACACATTCATTCCGTGCAGGAACTTTAGCTACTATTGCGGATAAGAACGCATTTGGTTATGTTAAAGCTTATGCAGAAAAGAAGAACCTACATTTACGTGCTTGTGAAATCGATAGAATTGCTAGTAAAATAATTGGTGTTAAACGTTCAACAGGTCAACATCCTGGTGGAATTGTAGTTGTACCAAAATATTTTGATATCTTTAGTGTTACTCCTATTCAATATGCATCTAATAATACAGATAACGAATGGATGACAACACATTATGATTATCACTCATTTGAGGAAAACCTTCTAAAACTAGACTGTCTTGGACACGACGATCCTACAATGATTCGTTACTTTATGGATTATGTAAATAATCACCAAGAAAAATATAAATTTACTATTGCTCAAGAAATTCCAATTGATGATCATAAGGTTTATCAAATGTTTGGTGGTACTTCAGTATTAAACCTAGATGAAAATGTAATAAAATCTAAGGTAGCATCATTTGCTGTGCCTGAATTTGGTACAACATTTGTACGTCAAATGCTAAATGATACTATGCCTAATACATTTGCTCAACTAGTTAAAATATCAGGTTTATCACATGGTACAAATGTATGGCTAAATAATGCACAAGCATTAGTATTAGGAACAAGTGTAAATGGAAAAATACCATTTGCTGATGTTATAGGTTGTCGTGATGACGTTATGCTTGACTTAATCAATATGGGATGTGACCCTAGTCAAAGTTTCCAAATTATGGAGTTTGTTCGTAAGAATAAGAAAGTAAAAGATCCTAAAAAATGGGAAGATTATAAAGCATACATGAGAGAAAAAAAGGTTCCAGAATGGTATATTTGGTCTTGTGAACGTATTGAATATTTATTCCCTAAAGCTCATGCAACTGCTTATGTATTAATGGCATTACGTATTGCTTGGTTTAAGATGTATTCACCTGCATTATTCTATTCAGGTTGGTTATCTAAGCGTGCTAAAGCTTATGATATTGAAACATTCCCAAAGAGTGTTGAAATGATTACTCAAAAGATTGACATGGTAAGCAGCAAAAAAGATAAGACTGCAAAAGATGATGATGTAGTTACTGCACTTGAAGTAGTACGTGAAGCTCGTGCTCGTGGTATAAAATTCTTACCTATTGATATTAATAAATCTGAAGCTAAGATTTTCACAGTAGTAGACGATGATACATTACGTATTCCTTTTGTTGCAGTTGATGGATTAGGTGAATCTGCCGCTATTTCAATTGAAACAGCTCGCAATGAAAAGCCATTTACATCAATAGATGACGTAATGAAGCGTACTAGATTATCTAAGACATTATGTGAATATTTTAAGACTATTCACGCCTTTGGTGACTTACCAGAACATGATGAAGAAAAACTTGTTGGATTATTTAATTTTATGTAAAAAATAATAATATATAAACAAAAAGAGATTCTATAAAATTAAAATTGATAGAATCTTTTTTTTGTTTGTTTGAATAATAATCAAGTAAATGGAATCTACAAAAGTCACTTAACAATTTTTTTAAAAAATAAAAATAACTACTTGACTTTACCACCCCCCCATAAAACTATACTAAAAGTAGAAGTTTAGAGGGAGAGTAGTTAGTATGAAGTACTATAATGTTAGACAATTGGATCAAACTGATTGTGCTGGTGCTTGTTTAGCGTCAGTATCTTTTTATTACGGTAAAGAGATTACTATTACTAAGCTTAGAGATATTTGTGGTACTGATATTAAAGGCACATCAATGAATGGCCTTCTTTTAGGTGCTAAAAAAAATAGGTTTTGATGCTAAATGTGTAAGATGCACCAAAGAACAATTATTAAATGAAAAATTACCATGTCCATTTATCGCTCATGGCATTACAAAATATGGTATGAGCCATTTTGTTGTCGTTTATAAAATTACTAAAAAATATTTGATTATTGGAGATCCCTCCAAAAAAAAGAAGATAAAGCTAGAAGACTTCTTTAACTTTTTTGATTAGAATTGATGGTGATATTGAAATAGACAATATTACATTTAGATATGGAATGAGAAAGCCTACATTAGATAATGTTTCAATGAAAATTAAAAGAGGTTCTAAAATAGCAATTGTAGGAGAATCTGGTTTAGGTAAAACTACGTTATCCAAATTGTTACTTGGATTATATGAAGCAGAAGAAGGAAATATTTTATTTAAGAATAAAGTGTATTTTATGTTATTAATTATAATTGTGTTATAATAAATAATATAGAGGTGAGAATATGACAAATGAAGAAAAAACTTTAGTAATGTATGAAGCATTAAATGATGTAGGAACATTTTTCTTTATTACATGTAAAGATAATATCCCACATGCACGTCCTGTTTCTTTTAAAATGTTGAAGGATGGTAAGATTTATTTAGGTATTGGTACATTTAAAGACGCATATAAAGAAGCATTTGAAAATAATAATGTAGTGTTAACTGGATGTAAGGGACCTAACTGGTTTAGAATAAATGCTAAGGTTAGCTTTGATTCTGATCCTAAATTAGTAGAAGAATGCTATAAAATTCTTCCACATATAAAAAAATTATATGAAGATAATAACTGGGAAATGGGAATTTTCCACCTAGAAAGTGGTCACGCTGAATTTAAGACTGTTATTACAACAAATAAAGAATTTGATTTTTAGATAATTCTTTGATTTTATTTTCACATTTTTTATATAATTTGATTTTATATATTTGGTATAATTAACATCAGAAGGAGGGATTTTATATGAAAATTAATAATCCTTATTTCAAAAAAGCTAGC
>JAEELC010000145.1 GCA_016288675.1 Acholeplasmatales bacterium
ATAGGGCCACGATTTCGCTATTGCTTCTTTTCACGCTCCATTACTGGTTTGCGCTTTGCAAGTTGCTATCGAGTTGGCGACAACTACCTCTCTTGGGACTTTCACCCTAGACATATAACATGCCCGACATACAAAGAAAAACCAAGAGTTTTTTACTCTTGGTAAATATTTACCGAAATGAATGATAAATATAATTTTTTATTGTTCTACGTTTTCTACGAAGTTCACATATTCTAGTGATTTAATTAAATTTAATACTTCTTCCTTATGTAAATAGTTTCTATTCTCATCTTCATTTGAATATATGGCTAATGTATATACAGAAAGACCTGTATTTGCATATGCTGGATCATATGTAATAGACTTAATTTGTAAATTATGCTTACGTAATTCAACTAATAATAATTTTAAAGATGGTCTAGATACTAATTCTACATGCATATCGAACATATGCGCATTTCTTTGTAAATGTTCTTCAACCTTTGGCATGAACATAACAATTATTACAATAAAGAATGAACTAATCAATCCTAGTGTATAGAATCCACTACCAAATGCTAAACCTGTACATGCACATGTCCATAAAGCTGCTGCAGTAGTTAATCCACGTACTTGATTTCTTGTAGTAATAATAATTGTACCTGCACCAATGAAACCAATACCTGTAATTACACCTGCGCCAATACGAGATTGGTCTGCATTACCTTCTAAAAATTCATTTACTAACATCGCAACACAAGAACCCATACATACAAGAATATATGTACGTAAACCTGCTGCATGTGATTTAGTAGCACGCTCAGCACCAATAATAGCTCCTAATATAAATGCACATACCATACGAATTAATACTGCATACCATGTTAAGCTATCAAATGCATGACCAGTCCAATTAGATAATAATTCTACTAATGGATCTTTTTGTGCAACGTGAAAGAATACATCATAAACTAATGTTTGAAACATACTTAATTCTCCTTTCTATTATCTTTTCTTTATGCATATATATTGTATCATAATTTTGTTAATTTTAAAGCTTTTAACATCCTATTGGTTTTAATAAAAACTATAAGTAAAAAAACTGTAGTGCTTAGTTACACTACAGTTTTTGTTTATTCAGTTATTTCTGTTGCTTCTTCTGCTTGAGCAACTTCTTCGTCCTCATGAGGAACGATAGCTGTATTTGTAATATATTGATTATCTCTTAACTTAACAATTCTTACACCTTGACTATTTCTACCACTAATTGAAATATCAGATACATGTACACGAATTGATACACCCTTATTAGTTGTAAGTATTAAGTCTAAATCACTAGTTACAGCTTCAAGTTTAATTAAATTACCATTCTTTTCAGTAGTCTTTAAAGTAATAATACCTTTACCACCACGAGATTGTACTCTATATGCATTAGATGCAGTTAACTTACCATAACCGTTAGCTGATAGTGCTAAAATTAAATCTTCTTCAGAATTAATTACTGAAACACCAACAACCTTTTCACCTTCTGCAAGGTTCATACCACGTACACCAGATGCAGAACGTCCCATGTCTCTAATTTCATTTTCATCAAATGTAATAGATTTACCATTAGATGCACCAAGGATAACCTTATTATTACCATTTGTTACAACTACGTCTAGAATAGAATCTCCTTCACGAAGGTTAATAGCTCTAATACCACCCTTCATGATATTTTGGAAATTACCTAAGCTTGTACGCTTAACTACACCTTTTTCTGTTACAAATAATAGATAATTTTCATTATCTTTTAGATTACGTAATGTAGTCATAGCTTCAATTGTTTCGTTTTCCTTTAAAGTTAATAAGTTAACCATAGGAATACCTTTAGCAGTACGAGTAGCCTCTGGAACGTTATAAGCCTTCATCTTATATACACGACCTGTATTTGTGAAGAATAACATATAATCGTGTGATGAACAATAAGTAAATAGCTTAACGTCATCTTTATCCTTAGTCTTAATTGAAGTAACACCAACGCCACCTCTATTTTGACTATGATATTCATCAAGCTTCATACGCTTTGCATATCCCTTATTAGTAATAGTAATCATTACTTCTTCTTCAGGAATTAAGTCTTCATTTTCAATTGATAAAGCCATATGTAATTGGAGTTCACTCTTACGCTTATCACCATATTTAGCACGAATTTCAGTCATTTCATTCTTTAGAATTTCTTCCTTCTTTTCCGTTGATGCTAAAATTTCACGTAATTTGTGAGTTTCTTCTTCAAGAGCCTTATATTCTTCAAGTGTCTTTTCTCTATTTAATCCAGATAATCTTCTTAATTGCATATCAAGAATAGCTTGAGCTTGTAATTCATCTAGATTGAAGCGATCCATTAAACGCTTCTTTTCTTCACCATTTTGGCTTGATTTAATAATCTTAATTACTTCATCAGTATTATCACTAGCAACGATGAAACCTTCCAATAAATGCATTCTCTTTAAATCTTCATCTAAATCAAATTGAGTTCTACGAGTAATAACATTTAATTGATGATCAATATAAACATCTAAGCATCTTCTTAGGCTTAATGATTCAGGAGCTCCATCAACAAGAGCAATCATATTGATACCATATGATGATTGAAGTGGTGTGTATTTATATAAGTTATTTAATAATACTTGTGGATTTGTATCATTCTTAACTTCAATAACAATACGCATACCCTTCATTGAAGATTCATCTCTTAAATCAGCGATACCTTCAACAACATGCTCCTTAGCTACTTGTCCAATACGTTCAAGTAATTGAGTTTTACGTAATCCATAAGGAATTTCTGTTACAATAATTTCAGTATGTCCCTTATGTCCCTTAGGTTCTACAATTTCACAGCGAGATCTTACAACAATAGTTCCATTACCTGTATTATAAGCTTTGCGTAAACCATCTAAGCCCATAATGATACCACCAGTAGGGAAATCAGGTCCCTTAATGTATTGCATTAAATCATCACTAGAAATATCTGGATTATCCATTACAGCAATACATCCATCTAATACTTCACCTAAATTATGTGGTGGAATATTAGTAGCCATACCTACTGCAATACCTGTTGAACCATTAACAAGTAAGTTTGGAATACGTGAAGGTAATACTGATGGTTCTTCTTCAGTACCGTCATAGTTTGGAATGAAATCTACAGTATTTTTACGTAAATCACGTAGCATTTCTGCACTAATTTTGCTCATACGAGCTTCTGTATAACGATATGCAGCAGCACCGTCCACGTCAATTGAAACAAAGTTACCATGGCCATCAATTAGAGGATATCTATATGAGAAATCTTGTGCCATACGAACAAGTGCTTCATAGATAGAAGAGTCACCATGTGGATGGTACTTACCCATTACATCACCGACAATATGGGCACTCTTTTTATGTGCTACATTGTATGTAATCTTTAAACCATCCATATCATATAAAATACGACGTTGAACTGGCTTTAAACCGTCTCTAGCATCTGGTAATGCACGGTCTACAATAACGCTCATAGCGTAGTTTAGGAATGATTGTTTAAGCTTACCTGATAGTTGAACACTATCAATCTTACCATGGTTGAATTCTTGATTTGATGAAATTTCACCAACTTGAAGATGTTCATCTTCACCGTCAACGATTTTAGTTTCATCAACTTTAATATCTTTATCGTCTTCCATAATTTACCCTTTCCTTAAGCATCAATTGTTGCAAATTGTGCATTATCTTTAATAAATTCTTTACGAGGTTCTACTTCATCACCCATTAGCATGTTGAAGTATCTATTAGCTTCCTCTGCATCATCCATAGATACACGAGTTAATGTTCTCTTTTCAGGATCCATTGTAGTTTCCCATAATTGGCTTGGGTCCATTTCACCAAGACCTTTGTAACGTTGAATAGATGAACGTTCACCCATTTCTTTTACAAAATGATCTTTTTCTTCATCACTATATGCATATTCAACACGTTTACCGTTTTGAATCTTATATAGAGGTGGCTTAGCTACATAAATATAACCAGCATCAATTAACCCTGGCATAAAGCGGAAGAAGTAAGTTAATAATAAGATACAAATATGATCACCGTCTACGTCAGCGTCTGTCATAATTACAATCTTATGATAACGAGCCTTCGTAATATCAAATGTATCAATAATATTTCCATTTTCATCATGTGCCTTAAATCCAGTCCCAATGCATGTAAGCATAGTTTGGATTTCATTATTAGCTACAGCTCTTTCATAGCTAGCTTTTTCAACGTTTAAAACCTTACCACGTAGTGGAAGAATAGCTTGATACATTGAGTTTCTACCTTGCTTAGCAGAACCACCGGCAGAATCTCCTTCGACTAAATATAATTCGCACTTGTCAGCTTCTTTTGAACGACAGTCAGCAAGCTTAGATACAATACCAAAAGAATCAAGCGGACTCTTTCTACGAGTAGCTTGACGAGCACGTTCAGCTGCTTGACGAGCATGTGCAGCCATTGCGCACTTTTCTACAATTTCTTTAGCTGCAGCTGGATGCTCAAGTAAGAATTCTTGTAATGCATCACCGAAAATCTTAGAAGTAATTTGACGTACTTCAGAATTACCTAACTTT
Source organism: Acholeplasmatales bacterium (assembly GCA_016288675.1). Classification (GTDB taxonomy): domain Bacteria; phylum Bacillota_I; class Bacilli_A; order Acholeplasmatales; family Anaeroplasmataceae; genus JAEELC01. Next base: position 4,608 of record JAEELC010000145.1, read on the forward strand.
GTCTTAGTTTGACCTTCGAATTCAGGATTTGGATGCTTAATAGAAATTACAGCAGTTAAACCTTCCTTAAAGTCATCATTCTTAAGATCTTCATCAGAATCTTTTAAAATCTTGTTATCTTTAGCATATTTATTAATTTCTCTACGTAATGCAGTTTGGAAACCTTCTAAATGTGTTCCACCTTCAATAGTATGAATATTATTAGTAAATGTTAATACGTTAGCAGAGAATCCAGCATTATAATGTACTGCAACTTCAACAGTAATATTAGTCTTATCATCCACTTGATCAGCATAAATAACAGTAGGTCCGATATTTGGTAATTCTTGTTTATCCTTATCTAAGAAATGAGCATATTCAACAATACCACCTTCGTACATATAAGAGAATTCTTTAACATTTTCTTCTCTCTTATCACGAATAGTAATACGTAATCCCTTATTTAAGAATGCAAGTTGTTGAATACGGCTTCTTAATGTTTCAAAATCATAAATAGTAGTTTCAGTGAATATTTCACTGTCAGCTTTAAATGTAACATTAGAACCTGTATCTTCAATATCACAAGTACCAATTTCAGTTAAATCTTGTACTACCTTACCACGTGCAAACTTTTCTTCATAAATCTTACCATTTCTTCTAACAGTAACTGTTAAGCTTGAGCTTAGGGCGTTTACTACAGATGCACCTACACCATGTAAACCACCTGATACCTTATAGCTTGAACCATCAAACTTACCACCAGCATGTAATACTGTAAAAATAGTTTCTACAGCAGGACGCTTAGTCTTTGGATGTAAGTCAACTGGCATACCTCTACCATTGTCAGTAACACTAATGATATTGTCTGGTAATACTTCAACCTCAATATGAGTACAGAAGCCAGCTAAAGCTTCATCAATTGAGTTATCTACAATTTCCCAAACAAGATGGTGTAAACCACGAGCACTTGTTGAACCAATATACATACCTGGACGGATACGTACTGGTTCTAAACCTTCAAGAACCCGAATGGACGAAGCACCGTATTTTTTCTCTTCTTCTAAATTAGCCATTTCAATTCTCCTTTTCTAACTGTATAATGGACGCATTTTTCACAAGTTCTTCAGGAATTTCTTCTAAAGAAGTGGTTGTGATAAATGTTTGGGGTCTATCCTTCAAAAAGCGGATTAAATTAGATTTTCTACTTTTATCTAATTCACTAAAAACATCATCAAGTAAAAGTATAGGACTCTCATGTAAATAAGATTCATATACCATTACTAAAGCTATCTTAATAGAGATAGCTATATTTCTGATTTGTCCTTCACTACAATAGCCATTTGCTAAGTGATCGTTTAAATATATTTCTATATCATCCCTATGATACCCTAGTGTGGTTGTATGTAAGATGATATCTTTGTTTATCACTTTTTCATAGCTTGCAAGAGGATTATTTATATCAATCGTAGATACATATTTCAAATATACATTTTCATTTTTGGCTATTTGACTATGAACCTCTTTGATTTTTTCATTCAATAAATTAATAAATTTAATTCTAGACTTTATTAACAATAATTCTTGTTCAACAAAGGAATTTGTTAATAATTTAATCATATTTTTATCACTAGTCTTTTTTAAAGCTTCATTCCTTTGCTTCAAAAAGAATTTAGCATTAACTGCACAATCTAAATACTTTTTATTTAGCATTGATAATTCTCTGTCTAAAAAGTTTCTCCTAATTCTAGGACTTCCAGTAATTAAATCTAAATCAGATGGACTAAATAAAACAGTATGAAGATTTGCAATAAATTCACTAGATTTTTTAATAGGATTATTATTAATGCTTAAAGATTTATGACCCTTTGTTAATACTACTTGATACATATCTTTATCAGTTTCAATTAATACTTTTGCAAAAGGAGCATTTTCTTTTATTAAATCATCTAAGCTTGATGACTTAATACTTTTAAGCGTACTAATTAAGTAAATAGCTTCTAATACACTCGTTTTTCCAAGAGCGTTTCTTCCAACCAATATACTTAAATCCTCTGTCGTACTTAAATTAATAGAATCAAAGCATCTAAAATTATTAAGTGCGATTCTTTTAATCATAATTATTCAAGATTAATGATTTCGTTATTTAATTCTACACTCATACCTCTATAAAGCTTTCTGCCACGTCTATTTTCTAGTTCGCCATCAACTTTAACTGGGTTTTCAGCTAAATAATCTTTAGCTTCTCCACCAGTAGAGATAATTCCTTCAATTTTAAGTAATTGACCTAGTGTAATATATTCTACATTGTCTTTAATTTTTATTGTTTCCATGATATCACCACACTTGTTTAAATTATATCATAATTTAAGCTAAAATTAAAGTTTTTTAGCGTTTTTAATTGAATTAATAAAATATTCAAATTGTATTAAAAAAGCCTTAGAAACGAATCTAAGGCTATTTTTAAGCATATTATATATTTTTTACTAGTAAATTATTGATTAATCCATACGGATTGGAAGAATTAATTGAGTTAATTCACTTTCTTTTTCAGAATCAACAACTACTGGTCTAATTTCACCGCTGAAATGTAAAGCTACTTCAGTTGAAGATAAGCAACGTAATGCATCTAATAAATAACGTGCACTAAATCCAATCTTTAATGTTTCAGTTGTATCTAAACGAGTTGGAATAATTTCTTCTTTAGCATCACCAATTTGAGCATTAGTTGTAGAAATTTCAATACTCTTGTCATTCTTAATTTCAAGTTTAATTACTGAATAGTTAGTTTCTCTATCACTCACTTTATCATGTGGTGAAAGAAGAGATACACGTTCTACTGATTCAATTAATTCATCTTTATTAAAGAATACTGTCATAGGATATGATTCAGGAATTAAACGGCTTGTATTTGGATATTGACCATCAAGTAAACGAGTTTGGAATAAAACGTTCTTAAATTTAAATAATAGCTTATTTGTTGAGAAATATAATGATACTTCTTCATTTGATTGATCTAATGCTTTATTTAATTCATCTAAGCTCTTAGATGGAATTGTAATAGAGAAATCATTATATGAATCATTTAAAGCTAATTTAGTTTGACTTAATCTATATGAGTCTGTAGCAATACAAGTTAATGTATTATTCTTTAAATTAAAATTAACACCAGTTAAGATAGGGTTTGATTCACTTGTTGATGTTGCAAATACTGTTTGATGAATAATTTTTCTTAAAGCTTCAGCTGAAACTGTTAAAGGATTTTCAAGTACTACAAATTCAACAGTTGGGTAATCCATATAATCCATTAGATGTAATTTATATTCACCCTTATCAGTTTCAATTAATAAAATGCGATCTTCAATTAAGCTGAAAGTAATTTTCTTACTATTAACCTTACGGATAATATCAATAAAGAATTTACCTGGTACAACAGCTTTACCTTTTTCTTTTATTTCAAGAGATTTATCAGAAATTACTGTTTCAACTGATAAATCCACATTAGAACTTGTTAAATATAAATCATTATCTGTAGCTTCCATTAATATACCAGTTAAAATTGGCATTGGTGTTCTTACAGGAAGACCATGAGAAATCATATTTAAGTTATCTAGTAATACGTCACGATCGATAGAAAAAATCATAAATTTTGCGCTCCTTTTATATCCTTTTCTTCTATTTTTTTATAATAGTAATAATAGGTAGGTGTGGAAAAGTGGAAAATATCAAAAAACGCCTTACCTAACACACTTTTATTATATCATAAAGTGTGAAAAAATGGTAGTATAAAAGTGTGAAATCAACACTTTTTTATACATTATCCAAGTTTCTTTAAAATGGTTTCAATTGCCATTTTCATTTCAATATCTTGCTTCATCTGAAGGCTTATCTTTTCGACAGCTGAAATGATGGTTGTATGGTCTCTTCCACCCATATAATAACCTATTTTTTTATAAGGTAGATTATAATGCGATTTTAAAATGTACATACAAACATGTCTTGGAGTAGTGAATTTAGCACTACGTTTAGATCCTATTAGATCAGTTAAGTCAATTTGATAGAAATTAGCTACTATGCTCATTACTTTATCATAAGAATCAGTAGTATCTTGAGTAGATGTATTCTTTAATAAGCTTAAAAGAGCATCTTTTGCTAAATCTACAGTAATATCTCTATCAAAAGTTACTGCATAACTTAAAACTCTACGTAAAGCTCCTTCAAGATCACGAATATTTTCAGTGAAATTTTTAGCGATAAACTCTAAAACCTCATCTGGAACTACTTGATCTGTTGATTCTAGTAATTTTCTTTTTAAAATTTGTACACGTAATTCTTGATCAGGCTTTTCAATGTCAACTTGCATACCCCAGTTAAAGCGGCTAGTTAGACGATCCATAATATTATTAAGCATATTTGCTGGTCTGTCAGACGCAATTACGATTAATTTTTGGTTATTATACATATTATTAAAGATTTTAAAGAATTGCTCTTGGCATTTTGGTGCATTTGATAACATTTGGATGTCATCAACTAAAAATGCGTCTAAATCTGAATATTTTTCTTCAAATTCAGCAAATTTATTGCTTTTTGCTGCTTTTGAGTATTCATCTACGAAATCTTGAGATTCAATATATAATACCTTTTTATTAATATCATCGTCTAAAATCAAATTACCCATAGCTTGCATCAAGTGTGTTTTACCTAAACCAACTCCACCAAATATATATAATGGATTTGCAAAAAGTGCTCCACGTTCAGCACACATCATTGAATTTCTATAAGCTAATTTATTAGAATCACCTGATATGAATGAATCAAAAGTATATTCTGGTCTTAAATTAGACTGGAATATTGATGATTTAGTCTCAGAAGAATAAGTTGGTTCTTTTGTTGTTACTTCATCACTAGTTACAAACTTATACTTTACTTTTTCATCTGTTAAAGTTAATAAGATTTCATTTAATCTGTTAATATAAATCTTATTCATTTTAGTTTTTGTAAGAATATCTGGACATAAAACATAGATAGATCCGTTCAAAGCTTTAACTACAGTATTAACCTTACCAAAGTTAGTTTCGAATTGAAATTCATCGAAACTTTGACTCATCTCAGTCTTTGTTTTTTTCCAAAGCTCTTGATAATGACTTAATTGGTCCATATTTGACCTCCTCTTTTTAAG
>JAEELC010000146.1 GCA_016288675.1 Acholeplasmatales bacterium
ATTTAGCAAGTGCATGATAAATAGAAACCCGCTCAGATTGTACATATGGACCATATGCACCATATTCTTCAGTTTCAGACTTAACACCTTCGTCAATCTTTAAGCCAATCTTATTGAAGATATCACAAATGATTTTTCTAGAACCAGGTACTTCACGCTTCTTGTCAGTATCTTCAATACGAAGCATAAATACACCATTATTTTGTGATGCAATTTTTCTATTAATTAAAGCGGTATAAACACCACCAATATGTAAAAAACCTGTAGGTGATGGAGCCATACGAGTAACAACAGTACCCTCAGGACGACGTGGATATTTAGCTAAAATATCTTCACGAGTTTCCTTTACCTCAGGAAATAATAAATCTGCTAATTCTTGATAATTCATAATAAATTATCCTCCTTCGACACTTAAAAAATTATATCATATTTTGCATTAATTATCAACATTATCAATTTTTTAAAAGACAGTGAAAAACAGTTTATTTTTTTATTCATCTTTTTTTAAATAAACTTGATTTATGCAAAAATGGAGGGATTAAAATATAATTATAAAAGAGATAAAGCAATAGGGGATAAAACAAATGAAGAAAAAGATATTATTAATACCACTTGTTATTTTATTATTAAATTCCTGCAAAAAGGATAATATAAATTCTCCAATGCATATTTATAAAAGGGATTATTCTACCATTGAAGAATTTAAAAACGTTTATGATGAAATTGATAAAAAACAAGATATAAAATTAAATAAGCTTTCAATGCCTACTGAATATAATTTAAATACTATATCAATTAGCTATTATATTCCTGATTATGAATATATTATTTAGGAAATACTAAGCCTTTCTTATAATTATACATATGAAAATTATAATTTAGAAATTGTTTCAGCACCCCTAAATTTAATGCCCGATGTAGAAAATTATTCTTTATATAAGAAAGAATCTAATACAATGACTATTTATTATTTAACCGGTTCTAATTTTGATGATAAAAGTCTATATATCTATTATGAATTTTACTTAGATAATAATAATACTGAGGAAGTTGCTAAAAAGATTGCTAAAGACATCTCAAATAATGAATCTATATTTGAGATTAAAAATTATGAATATGAAGAATATAGAGATTCTCCTATCTATTCATTAGGAGAATACATAGAGTCAGATAATAGTGATCAATTATGCACATTAAGAATTGATGAAGCTATCAAAATTTGTGATATTTCAAAATAAAAAGTGAAATCAAAAGATTTCACTTTTTATCTTTTTGTAGTACTGCCAAATCCACCAGTACGAACTCCATCTGCTTGATCATCATATGTTACAAAATATTCTGTAAAGATACCTTGGGCAATTCCATCGCCTTTTTGAATTTCAAGTGTCTTACCTTCATTAGAATCATTAGTAAGCTTAATCATAATATGACCTTCATTTTTAGCATTATAATAATCACTATCAATAATACCTACAGTATTATTCAATTGAATACGATATTTAAATCCAAGTCCTGAACGAGGATATAATGATAAAACATATCCATCTTCAATAAAGCAGCGAATACCAGTTGGAATCTTAATAGTTTCACCAGGCGCAAGAGTAAAATCAACAGGGCTATAAAAATCATAACCAGCTGAACCAGTAGTAGCTCTAGCAGGTAATTTAATTTCGTTATATACTTCTTCTTTATTAATAGCTAAATCAAAATCTAATTTAAATTCGTCTAAACTGACTTTTTCAAAACGTGCAACAGCTTTCATATTAAATCTCCTTTTTAATATAAATATATTATACCAAAAAAAATATAAAATTATGATATAATCTTCGTAGAGGTTTTTTATTATGAATGAGTATAAAAATTTTTCAAGCTATTTTGATACCATAATGGATTTTTTAGATTACAACAAGTGGATCAATTTTACAAAAGAAAATATTAAAGAAGGTTCTACAATTTTAGATTTAGCATGTGGATCTGGTATATTTTTAGTAAATATGAATTTATATGGATATCCAACAGATGGACTTGATTTATCAAGTCAAATGATTGATTTATGTAGAGATAAAACTTTTATAAATCATATAATTTGTGATTTATCAGTTCAAGATATGACAACATTTAAAACTGATAAGAAATATGACAATATTACTTGTTATTTTGATTCAATTAATCATTTAAACGATATATCTGATGTTAAAAGAATGTGGGATAATGTATATGATCATTTAAATGATAATGGTTTATTCTTATTTGATGTATTCTCTTACGATCGCTTTTTAGATGCTGATAATACTGATATCACAGAAGAATTTGATGATTTCACATATAATTGGAAAATGAATGTAGAATTACCTAACACTCTTCATCATGATATAACTATTAAAGGTATAGATAATTTTGAAGAACACTACGATGAGCATTTCTACGATTATAAAGAACTAATCTCAGATCCTAGATTTGAGCTTGTTAAAATTGTAGGAGATTTTAAAAAGAGATTAACAAAAAAGAGTGAAAGAATTCTTATCGTCCTAAGAAAAAAATAAAAATATCGGTTGATACATAAGTACCAACCGATATTTTTTTACTTCTTACGAATAATATCAGTTAATTTATTATTCTTAATCTTAAAAATTGAATAATATGATAAATCTTTATTCATTAATGATAAGCCAATTTCTTTTGGTTCTACATTTGGTAAATACTTATTAAATTCATAAGTACCATCAATAATATTATAGAAAGCATTATCAAATTTATAATTTTTATTTAATGATATATTAATAATATATCCATTATATGAATCTTTTTCTAGATTTGAAATCAAATCAAGAACTGCATCTTTTTCTCCTGCAAAACGCTTAGAGATTAAGATTAAATCAAATTTATTAATGAATTCTTTAGTTAGAGATTCTAATTCAAGTCTATATGAACCATCAAATGTTAGATTAGAACCAACATAGCTTGTTGGATAATATCCCCATTTAGTTGTATCAAGTAATGAAACATTAACATTTACATTAGCTTCTTCAGCAGCTTGACCAATACCAGTTAAATCTAATCCTGCTGTAGAACCAACAACCAAAATATTCTTTACTTTAGAAATAACCTTAGATACAACAGCCTTAGTATCTAATACAGCTTTTACATACATTCCTTCTAAATATTCATAAGCACCCTTATCACTACCAACCTTAATTTGTGATAAATCAGTATATGAACCAAAACGAATATTTGTATTATTCTTTTCACAAATAAATTCATTATACATTTCTTCAATTGTCTTACTTAGATTCTTTATACGTAAGATTTTTGAAGAATCGAATGTAGCATCAAGTTCTCTACGTGCAAATTTCTTATGAGTTAATTTTTCTAATACATTTGCTTCCTCAGCATTAAATTTAGATGCATTATATGCAGTCTTTGCATAAGATAAAGTAAACTTATTAGCACCATCAAATTTAATAGATACATAACTACCATTTGAAATTAAAATAGTATTACCATTTTCTGAATCAAAATTTGAGAACACAGATTCAGCTTTTAAAGCGATATCTGTTGGTACAATTATACTCTTTGAATTCTTTTGTTCCTTAGTTAATTCGAAATTAGAATTATCTTCATATAAGAAATATGTACTATTTTGATCTTCTAAATCTACTTCTTTAAATTTAGGAGCTTCTAAGAACAATAATAGAGCTTGTTCAATAACTTCAATTTCAAATTGAGGAATCATTGTAGCTTCACTAGCATTATTAGTTAATGTATAGTTAAGTTCACCATTCTTCTTAACAAACATACCATTAACCTTTAATAGGTGTAAATCACCATTTAAAGGACGTTTAAATAAATACATAATATTAGATAAGAATCTTGAACGAGCTTCATCATCTACAAGACGAGTGCTTGAAGTAATTACTGGTTCTTTAGTAATAGCTAATGTATTATTTTCTCTATCAAAGCTTACCTTAAATGAATTATCTCCACCTAATACATAATCTTGACCATCTTTAAAGATATTCCAATGTGACATTGCAATATCACGGCTTCTTGTTAACTTATCAATATAACCATTAGTAATTAAAAGAGTTCTAAGTTCCTTCTTGTATACACGCATAGCAGCTTTAAAATCAAATGTTAATGCGTATTTACCTTCATTAACTGTTAAGAATTTTGGTTCTTCTTCCATGAATTCTACATATACATCATCAGTAACATGTCTGAAAATATTTTTATATGAGTCGTCATATTCATTATCTAATTCATTTAGTTTAAAACCAGATTCAATATAATTAAAATCGAAATCACAATTTAAATAGTTAGTGTTATCTAAAATTGAGTCAATCATATCACGAGATAAACTTGATGCGAATGCAACTCTATCTGTAGCATTAACCTTAACCTTAAGTTGGAAATCATTAATATTTACATAACGATATTCATTATTTTCTTTGAAAACACCATAGTATTGTACACCATAGTTAGATACCTTACGCTCACCCTCTGCAAGTTTAACACTACTCTCTTGAACCATAGGAATTTCACGATTTTCATCGTATTCTACTTCTCCGTCATTTTCAATAAGACCTGTAATAATTCTCTTATTCACTCTGTTCATTTGATATAAAAACTTCGTAATCATTTTAAATAACCTCTACTTTTCAATACGACTTATTATACTACAATTATTTTGAAAAAGAAATAACATTTTTTACCGTTAATAAATCACCACTTTAATTAAAAAAGTATATAATAGGCATAAATATCTTGAAAAACTATAATTTTATTTTTTTATGAATATACTATTAAACTATCTTTTGATATATATGCTATCGTTTATTAACTTTTATTCAAACTGTAAAAATTAAATATTGATCAATTATTACTTTCTATAAATCTATATTTTTTCTGTTTTTTATTTTTAAAGTCACTTTCGCATTTATCATTCCATCATATGCTAATTTATATACTTTTTTCTTATTCTTTTCTTTATTATACCATCTTCTGATAGTTGTAGCTTTAATTCCTATGTCTCTATATACTTTAAGAAATGAGTAATCGTATTGTTTTAATAATCTAAGAGTCTTCTTAATAATCTTTATA
>JAEELC010000147.1 GCA_016288675.1 Acholeplasmatales bacterium
ACATTAAAAAAACATTTTCATATTGAGTTAAATCTAAAATATAAAAATAAATAAAATTATCAACTATCTTTTTCTTAATTGAATAATTAAGTTTCTTAGAATCATTTGAAACTAAATTTATTACAGAAGATTCTTGATGCGTATCAATAATCCAATTAATAAGTTCATCATTATCAACATAATTTTTGTTAATATTATGATCGTTTAAGAATTTTGATAAGAATTCTTCTACCGTTTCATTATTACAATATAAATTATAATCTTTTCTAGCATCAATACGCATATTAGTAAGATTACATACACCTATAACATCATTTATGAATCCTTTAAATTTGCTAAACTTTTCCATATACTTACCTTTTTTCTATATTTTATAAATATATTTTATGATATTGTATAGTTTTAATCAAGATAAAATAAGAAAGCTAATTCCTATTATAAAATAGAAATTAGCTTTCTAAAGTTTAGTTTCAATATTATAAGTTATAATAATCTAAAACATTTAAGTCAGACCATTTATTAGATATATATTTTGCAACATCCTTAAAATCAATTTCAAGAACACGAGCAAATTCATTAAATAATAAATCAAGAGATTTATGAAAGAAATCCAAATCACGTGTTGAAAGTCCGCCTTTAATCTTGTTGTCTTTCTTATATTTATATTGATTATAAATAGTTTTTAATTCACGCAAAATAAGTTCAGGAGTAGGATTCTTTTTGATACTAGCATATTTATTTTCTCTAGTAATAAATTTAGTTATCCATGTAGTTTTATAATCCTTAACTTCATCAATAATTTTATCAACTTCATCCTTTTTCAACAACGGTCTTATATTCTTAGAATCTGATGCTAATTGAATGACACCACGGCAGCCATAAAGTGGCTCAATGTAGACCAAATCAGGTGAACATTCCACAATTTTAGAAACACCAAAATTGTTAAGATATATAATTTCATTTGGTTTCATTTCGTTAATCCTCCTTCTTTTAAAAATGAAAAAAAGCGTAAACGGTATTATTTCCCGGTTTACGCCAAATACAATTTAATAATAACATTATTATTTTAATTCTTCAAGATTTATTTGCTATTTATTTTACGAATTTAGTTTGTTACAATCTTGTGAGTCATCTGTATCATTTAAAACCATTATACAAATTCCAATCACAAGTGGAATTATTGTAAATCCTATTGCATAAATATCTAAAGATTTAGAAAGTAAAAATGAAATAATAGAACCAATTATGAAGCTAATAATAAGTATAATATATAATCCTAATTCTTTTAAATATTTCTTATCTTTAAAGTAGGAATACTTAGCTAAAGCTTGTCCTGAACTCTTAAGATTACCTGTACACATTGTTGTTGCAACATTAAATCCTTTAATTTTTCTAAAGGAATGTAATTGCATACCAGCTGCAAAGCTTACTAGCATATTAGAAATAAAATTATAATCTCCTTGTTTAACAAACATAGCTGGAATTATTACTGCTATTTCTAATATTATTATTAATTGTCTCCAATGAAATTTCTTATATTTTTTTAATTTTAATTCAATAAGAGTAGCTATAAATACCCCCATAAAAAATGAAGAAATAGGAATTAAATACATTAATCCTTTAATAATATTTCCATTTATTAGATTATATCCTAATAAAATCATATTACCTGTTTGCATTGTAGCAAATGTACCACCGCGCATATAATAACTATAAGCATCAAAGGCACCACTAGCAATTAGTAAAAATATAGCAAGAATTAAGCTTTCAGATTTTTGTTTATTCATTATAGATACATTGCGGCATATATACCTGCATGATTACTTAAAGAAGCCTTTGTAATACTACAAGTATCCTTAAGTCCGTCAAAGGTATTCATCTTATAATATTTAATAACCTTATCAAGGAATAAATCACTAGCAAGTGATAAGCCTCCTCCTATTCTAAAATCATTTATTGCAAGTATAGTATTAATATTAGAAATTAATACTCCTAAATATCTAGCGAAATGTTCTACATTCTTAATTGCATCTATATCATTTTGTTCATATAGATCAAATAATTGTTTACTATTTAAATTAGTCTTATGCTTAAGATTATATTCTAGCGGCATAGTCTTAGCTGAGCAATATGTTTCAGCACAGCCATATCTACCACAGCCACAATGACGAGCATGTGGACCAAATTCAATCTTTACATGTCCTATTTCAGCTGCATATCCATTTTTATTGTACAAGTTTCCATCAATAACAATACCACCACCAACACCAGTACCTAATGTAATTAAGACTAAATCCTTAGTGTTAGTTGCACGAGCTTCTGCAAGTGCTGCTAGATTAGCGTCATTGTCAATTAATATATCCTTGCAATTTAATTCAGCACTAAATTCTTCATATAAATTCAAACCTGTAATATTGCAATTAGGAGCTAATTCAACAATATTGTTTTTAATAACACCTGGTACACATATAACATAATGTGTAATTAAATTACTATTCTTCTTTTCTTTTATAGCTTCAGCTATTTCTTTGACAAAGGCTTCCTTGTTTTTAGGAGTTTTTATATGAAATTCATAAAATAATTTTTGGTCATTAAAAAATCCAAATTTTACATTAGTACCACCAATATCAATACCACATTTAATCATATATTTCTCCTATAATATTTCTTCTAAAGTTGTTTCTAAAGGTAATAATCCTAAAGAGTTATAAAAAGACTTAGCCTTTTCATTAAAATTCCAAACATTTAATGTTATAGAATTACAGCAATTCTCTTTAGCATATTTTTTTACAAAATCATATAGCATGTGACCTATATTTTTTCCTCTTACAGCTTCATCAACGCAAAAATCATCAATAAAAAATGTCTTCCGATACATCATATGTGTCGCATTAGTTTCTTTAATAAGACCAAAGATATATCCTTCTACTTCATCATTTTCATTGACATAAACAAAGATTGGTTCATTCTTTATTTTAATTTCTAATTCTTTCTTATTATATTTACTACATTTTTTAAAGATATCTGGTCTTCCATTAACATGTACTAAATTAACTTGATTTAAAAGAATTAAAATTTTATCAAGATCCTTGTTTAAAGCTTTACGTATCATACTGTACCTCTAAAAAAACTCTCTTATAACATTATTATATTATATAAGAGAGTTAAAATATAGTTTTTATTCAAATTCAATTGTTGCAGGTGGTTTACTTGTTACATCATAAAGTACACGATTAACACCAGGCACTTCATTTACAATACGAGTTGAAACACGCGCAAGAACATCATAAGGAATACGTGCAAAATCTGCAGTCATTCCATCAATTGAGGTTACACCACGAATAGCTACAGCATAAGAATAAGTACGTTCATCACCCATTACACCAACACTTTGCATATTTGTTAAGGCTGTAAAGTATTGCCAAATATCTTTTTCTAAGTGAGCTTTAGCTATTTCTTCTCTTAAAATCGCATCACTATCTTGAACAATTCTAATTTTATCTTTAGTAATAGAACCAATAATTCTAATCGCAAGACCTGGTCCTGGGAATGGTTGACGCCATACTATTTCATATGGAAGACCTAGTTCTAATCCTAAGGCTCTAACTTCATCCTTAAATAGACAGTTTAATGGTTCTATAAGCTTAAATTTCATATCTATAGGAAGGCCACCTACATTATGGTGGGCTTTAATACGAGATGCTGTACCTGTACCAGATTCAATTACATCTGTATATAATGTTCCTTGTGCTAGAAAATCAAATTCACCTAGCTTTTTTGATTCATCATCGAAGCAATAAACAAATTCATTACCTATGATTTTTCTTTTTTGTTCAGGCTCTACTACATCTTTAAGCTTACTTAAAAAGCGAGAGCTAGCATTAATTCTAACAACATTCATGTCAAAAGGTTTTAATGAATTCATAACAAGGTCTCCTTCGTTTTTACGAAGCATACCATGATCAATAAACATGCAAGTTAATTGTTTACCAATAGCTTTATTCAATAATACAGCTACTACTGTACTATCAACTCCACCTGATAAACCGCATAATACCTTCTTATTTCCAACAGTCTTTCTAATTAATTCTATTTGTTCATTAATATAATTACTCATAGACCAATTTGGATTAGCTTTACAAATATTGAATACAAAGTTTGCAATTAAATCTAATCCAAATTCAGAATTTCTAACTTCAGGATGGAATTGTACAGCATAGATATTTTTATCTTTAGCTTCAATTGCAGCAGGTAAATTATCACTTGATAGCGCAACAATATCAAAGCCAGTCGGTATTTGTGATACATAATCACCGTGACTCATCCAAACATTTTGAGAATTAGGTAATGTATCAAAAAGATTAGATTTTTTAATAATACTAATCTTATTTAATCCATATTCTCTAACCTTACCTTTTTCAATCACACCATTAAATTTTTTACTAATTAATTGCATTCCGTAACAAATTCCAAGTACTGGAATACCTAAATTAAAGATTTCACTATCAACATCAAAAGCGTCTACATCATATACAGATTTAGGTCCACCTGAGAAAATGATTCCTTTAACATTAGTCATTTCCTTAATTTCACTAGCCCTAATTGTATGAGGTAGTAATTGACTATAAACATGCTTATCTCTAATACGACGAGCAATTAATTGATTATACTGACTACCAAAATCTAAAACAATAATCTTATCGTAATCCATAATTAATCCTTAAAATAATTAGGCGCTTCTACTGTAATATCTACATCATGTGGATGACTTTCCTTTAAACCACTTGCTGTAATACGTACAAATACTGCCTTTTCCTTCAATTCTTTAATATTTTGACTTCCACAATATCCCATACCAGAACGAATTCCTCCGCATAATTGATAAATAGTATCACTTAATTGACCTTTAAAAGGAACACGTCCTTCAATACCTTCTGGAACAAGCTTTTTAGCTTGTGTATTTTTATTTTGGAAATATCTATCAGCAGAGCCACGCTTCATTGCAGCTAAGCTTCCCATACCAACATATACCTTAAATTTTCTACCTTGGTAAATAACTTCATCTCCAGGAGCTTCCGAACAACCAGCAAGCATTGAACCAAGCATTACACAGTCTCCACCAGCTGCTAAAGCTTTTACAATATCACCGCTTTGTTTAATTCCTCCATCAGCAATAACACAAACACCACGTGTTTTACAATATTCATATACATCACCAACTGCAGTAATTTGTGGTACACCAACACCAGCAATAATACGAGTTGTACATATTGAACCAGGTCCAATACCAACCTTTACGCAATCAACACCTGCATCAATCAAATGACGTGCGGCTTCAACTGTTACAATATTACCAGCAATTAAATCAAGATTAGGATATGCTTGTCTAATTTTCTTAACAACATTAATTACATTTAAAGAATCACCATGCGCAGAATCAACTGTAATTACATCTACTCCTGCTTCAACTAAAGCCTTAACTCTATCTAAAGTATCTGCACCAACACCTACTGCTGCACCAACTCTAAGTCTTCCTTTTGAATCCTTACAAGCATTAGGGAATTCTTTTACATTATCAATATCTTTTGAAGTAATAAGTCCAATTAAATGATTAGTCTCATCAACAATAGGTAGCTTTTCTACTCTATTCTTATATAAAATAGCTTTTGCCTCATCTAATGTAGTACCAGGACGTGCAGTAATTAGAGGCATTTTAGTCATATGTTCAGTTACTGGTGAATCATCAATAGAAACATATTTCATATCTCTATTAGTAATAATACCTTTTAATACATTCTCTTTATCAACAACTGGAAGACCAGAAATTCTATATTGGCACATTAAATCATAAGCTTCTTTAATTGTATGATTTTCAGTTAAAGTGATAGGATTTGTGATCATACCAGCTTCATTCTTCTTAACTAAATCAACTTCATGAGCTTGATCTTCTATACTCATATTCTTATGAATAAAACCAAGACCACCTTCACGAGCTAACGCTATTGCTAGCTTCGATTCTGTAACTGTATCCATTGCCGCAGATACAATCGGAATATTAAGTTCAATATTTTTTGTTAAATGAGTTTTTAAATCAATTTGCATACCAACAACCTCACTATATTGTGGTACTAGTAAAACGTCATCATAAGTTAGACCCTGTCTTACATTATCAAATTTCATATTTTGTTTCCTTTCCACTTGTAAATGAATTTAATTATAAAAAAAACAGCATCAAAAAAATCAATGCTGTTATAATGTTCTGTTTCCTTTTAAATTCATCATACTTCTAGTCCTTTCTATTGGATTGCAAGTATGCTAAAAGAAAAGATATATCTTAAATTTTAACATGTAGTCCTCAAATTTCGGTTCAAGGGTAGAGACTCGCTTTCCAATTAAAGCTATTATACAAGTTTATTTTATTTTAACACATTTGTAATTTTTATCAATATATTATAAAAATGAAAACACTTTCTATTATTCATATTATTTAATATTTAAAAATGCAGCAAAAATTGCTGCATTAAATTATTCATTCTTTAATTTTCTATTCATTAATTCAAAGCCAACTTCTCTAATATCTTTTTTATTAAATAATACTTCATATAATGAATTTGTAATTGGCATATCAATGTAGTTTTCACGTGAAATCTCATGAATTTCTTTAATTGTGTTTAAACCTTCAACAACACCAATAGCTTCAGATTGTTTACCTGATGTATATTGATAACCATAAGAATAATTACGGCTTTCAAAGCTATTACATGTAAGCATAATATCACCAATACCTGCTAGACCATATAATGTTTCAATATTACCACCGAATAAATTAATAACACCTTTCATTTCACTCATACCACGAGTAATTAATGCGTTCTTAGTATTAGAACCCATTTGTGCTCCATCTACCATACCACAAATAATCGCAAATACATTCTTAATAGCTCCACAAACTTCTACACCTTCAATATCTTGAGATGTATAAACTCTAAAATAATCATTTGAGAATATCATTTGTAAAGATTTAGCTACATCTAAATTCTTACTAGCAATTACAACGGCTGTATTCTTTTTAGCAATTACTTCATTTGAAAATGAAGGACCTGATAAAACGGCTAGCTTTAAATTTCTATCATATTCATTAAATAAGCTAGACATAGTGTGAGATTTATAAAAACCTTTTGATGTAAATACAAATGTTTTCTTTGAATCTTTTAAATATGGCATTAATGTATCTGCTACAGCTACTACTGGAAGAGAAATAATGATTGTATCACTAAAATTCATAGCTTCATCAAGAGAATTTGTAGCCTTAATTAAATGAGAAAACTCATAATCCTTAATATATATAGAATGATGATTATTATTTAAATCATCAACTTTAGCCATATCTCTAGCATATACTAATACATCATGATTATTTTCTGCTAAAACAGAAGCAAGTGCTAATCCCCAATGACCTGCACCTAAAATTGTAATATTCATAATAGAAATCTCCTTCTCTTTTTTGATTAATTATATATTAACACAATATATTAATAATTTAAATAAACGAAATTGCTAAAAGTGTTTAGAAATTAAAAAGACTTATATGTAAATTTCATATAAGTCAATATCATATTGTTAAAAGGAAACAACCTCTTTTTCATTTATTAAAATATAAAATCTAGGAATAACTGAATGAGTTTTTTTATTATAGTAAAGCATAAATTTTACAGTATCATTTTTACTACATTATGAACTATAAAATTGTAATCTTTAAACTAATCTTTCAAATTTAACAAACATATAATTAAGTACAAAATATTTTATTCAACATAACACATTCTCCTTTTATTTAATTTTATTATAGCATCTGTCAATATTTCTAAAAAAATGTTTAAAATTAAATAAACGATAGATATTTCTACCTATCGTTTAATAAAATTAATCTCTATTATCTTTCCAAGTAACAGTTAAATCAAGAATGTATGTAGTATTATCTCCAGTTGAAGATTCATAATAGAAACCATATCCACCAAAATTATTCTCTGTAATTTGAGCTTCAAGTTCTACTCTTGCTAAATATCCTTTATCTTTTGCTGTTTGTGGTTGTTCAGCACTAGATTCAAGTACAACACTTAAATTATTATTTATTACTGAAACTCTTAGTGTTGCAGTAGTTAAATAAGCACTAGTGTTTCCAGATTCCTTAAGTACTGTTGCTACTCCATTTTCAAGTTTAACAAGTTGTACCTTAGTTGAATCACCACTTGTTCTTACAATACGAGCTGCATAACCTGTTTTTGTAGCCTCATCATATTTAATTCTAGCTTCAATAAAATTATTATTTGAACCAAATCCTTGACCTGCAGTTTTACCAGGTGCTAAATGAGTTACAAGGCTCATATCAGTATAAGTACCATCAACTGGTGTATAGTTAATAAAGCTGAACTTAGGATTTGTATCTTTTTTACCAGTGAAATATAAACCAGTTTTATTTAAGAAGCCATTTTTAGCTCCAGTACCATAAGCTACATTACCAACAGTATAATATCCTTTTAATGTTTCTAATCTATTTACTGTTGGGAATGATGCTAAATCTGTTTCATATGTATATTCAAATGAAATTCCAGTATTTGAAATAGGATCATTAGCTATAAATACAGAAGCTTCTTGGTATTCACTTCTAATGTGCTTTGATTCAACGCTAACCTTTAAATATTTACCAACATAACCAATATGAAGATTTATATTATTTAAAGGAGTATCTCCTCTACCTTCAGCAATTAGAATAGGATTAGCACCTGCTGCATCATCACAAACATACCATTTAATTCTAGAATTATCAGCTCTAGTGCCTAAATCTGAAATAGTATAATTTACTTCTGCAGTACCATCACTATTTTGCACAATAGAAGAAATATTTGCTTTTGACAAAGGTAATATGGAAGGCTTAACAGTTAATGAAACTGCAGCTTCTAAACCAGATCTATCAATAACCCTAATAATTACTTTAGCAGCTTCTTCTGTATTATTTGTAGCAGTTACTTTACATGTACCATCCTCTTGTGGTTCTAATGTAACTAAATTATTTTGAGATTGATCTAACAATTTAT
>JAEELC010000017.1 GCA_016288675.1 Acholeplasmatales bacterium
AAATCAACTTTTATAATTAGGTGGTAATTCACCACCGCTACATATTATAGTAAATTGCTTAATCTTTTTCAAGCATTATGATTTTATTATTGTATAAATATGAAAATATATAATATATTTATATTTTACTTACCTAATTTTTGAAGCTTGTCATCTAACCAAATTTCAAGAATTTCTTCAGGTTGGAATCCTACTACTCTTTCACGAATTTCACCATCTAAAGTAATAAGAATAGTTGGAGCTTGACGAATTTCAAATCTCTTAATTAAATCTTCAGTAGTTGGATCAGCTTCAATATGTACTAGTTTAACTCCTTCTCTTGGAGTTACAAGTCTATCAAGAATAGGCATTAATGTAAGACAGTTAGCACATGATTCACCTGAAACTTCAATAACACATACACCCTTTAATACTTCATCAATATCTTTCTTATTAAATGCGTTAATATTGTACATTATTTATTACCTCTTAAAATATCTTTTGCAAGTTGTACTTGCTCTTTTGTAGGTGGTTCAACACCTTCAAGTCTATACTTAATACCAAGTTTTTCATATTTCACTTTACCTAAAGTGTGATATGGTAACACTTCTACTTTATCAACAGTTTTTAAAGTGTCTAAGAAAGCTTTCAAATCTCTTAATTCCTTTTCATCTGTTGTAATACCTGGTACAAGTACATGTCTAATCCACATATGCTTATCGTGATCACTTAACCATTTAGCAAAAGCTAAAGTATGTTCATTAGGTACACCAGTAAGCTCTTTATGTGCATCTGAATATATTTGCTTAATATCAAGAAGGAATAAATCAGCATATTTGATTAATTCTTCATGCTTAGCAACACTTTCAGGGTCTTCTGGATTAAAAATATATCCTGAAGTATCTACAGCAGTATGAACACCAGCTTCATGGAACTTCTTTAATAGTTCAATAGCAAAGTCCATTTGAGCTAGTGGTTCTCCACCAGTAATAGTAATTCCACCATCTTTACCCCAATAATTCTTATATCGAATAGCTTGATTGAATATTTGGTCTACTGTATATTCCTCAGCACCTTCTTGGCTCCAAGTATCTGGATTGTGGCAATATTTGCATCTTAAAGGGCATCCTTTAAAGAATGTTACAAATCTTACACCAGGACCATCAACAGTACCAAATGATTCGAATGAATGAATTTTTCCTACCATGATAATTACTCCTTCTCAGTAATTTTATAATAATATAAATAATTATCTTCAAATTTTGTACTGATTAATTTTAATCTGTACAAATAAGCAAGATATGAACGAACTGTGCTAGTGATTAATAATAATTTATTATAGCTAATTCTAATCTTATAATAATCAAATATTGATTTAACAAGATTTTCTAAAGTTCTTGGCGTTTCTAGTAATCTCAAAATTAAATCAATAATTTCATTAATTTTTGCAACATTAGTTTTAACTAATTCGGTAATATTTTTTGTTGGTTCACTATGTGAAGGAACAATAAAATTGCCATTTAATGAATTAATCATATGAAGGCTATCTAAATAACCCTGCACATCGTATATGAGTAAAATGTGTTCTTTATAGATTGTATCTTTATTTCCAATCGCATCAGCAACAAAATATACATCATCACTCGTCTTATAGCCTACCATATCATAATGATGACCTTTAAGTCTAAAACTTGTAATACCATTTGGAAGTTTAGATAAATGTAATATATCTTTTTGTTCATCTATATGCATTAATGGAGTGTCAAAGCAATCAAGTGGATATCCCCCATAAAGAAAACCAATATCAAGCTTATCATCACGAGCAAATGCACGTTCGATTTGACTTGTTATCATTTGACAATTTGGATACATATTCATTAAATACTTATTAGCGCCAATATGATCAGCGTGACAATGAGTATTAATTATATATTTCAAATCCCAGTTATTTTCTTTAAGTATTTCATAAATACGAGGTCCTACATTTGCAAATCCTGTATCTATTAGACAAACATCATTATCAGTTAATTGATAAACACCAATATTTGTTGTGACACCATCTATGTAGTATGTATTTCCTTTTAGTTTATGTAATTCCAAAATATTCACTTCCAAACTCACTTACCCCGTTAGATTATACTTTAAATTATATTTAATTCCAAGCATAACACTTTAAGGCATTATTTTAAACCTTATTAATTATATACTAAATGTCAAAAAAAATTAACAACAAAAGAATTAAAAAAATTCCACAAAAAGTGGAATTTAATTAATTCTTTTCAAGAACACGCATCTTAGCAGAATGACTACGATTGTTTCTTGCAATTTCTTCTTCACTAGGTTCCAAAGCCTTTCTAGTAATTAATTCAAATTCAGGCTTTAAATCCTTAGTGGCCATTGGTACACCTTCAGGTAAATTTAGAGTAGATTTATCTTTAAAAATATGCTTACAAATTCTATCTTCTAAAGATTGGAATGTAATTACTACTGCTCTACCATGATGGTTAAGCATACCAAGTGCATCTATTAAAGATTTTTCAAAAACTTGTAATTCATCATTTACAGCAACACGTAAAGCTTGGAAGACTTGCTTTGCAGGATGTCCTTTTTGGCGCAAAACCTTAGCTGGTAATGCACTCTTAATAATATCAACTAATTCAAATGTTGTTTCAATTGGTTTATTAGCACGAGCTTTTTCTATAGCAAATGCAATTTGCTTAGAAAATTTTTCTTCACCATATTTAAAGAATATTAGCATTAGTTCTTTTGCATTCCATTCTTTATCAAGGTT
>JAEELC010000148.1 GCA_016288675.1 Acholeplasmatales bacterium
ATTCTATTTTCTCTTAAATAATCCCTAATTTTCTTAATCTTTTTTAAATTCTTATCTAATCTTTTATATTTATTTTTATAAGCCTTTCTTAAATCAAATTCATTATGATTAGATGGCCAATTAAATAATAAATTTTTAGTAATTAGATAATCTATTTTTGAATTATATTCTAACTCAAAAAAATTCACTTTCATTTTTTCTTTCTCCTTTTAGTAACTGTTTAATAATTTGATTTGAACCTGTTGAGACAAGTCCTGAAATTATTCCTATAGCAATAGCTTCAAAAATATTACTAACATTTATAAATTCTGGATAATAATTGTACATAAGTGCTCCAAGCACTCCTCCAATAGTTCCAACAGTAAATGGAATTAGCCTTTTTATAATTTCATTTTTTTGAGTTATTACTTTTAAAATTTCAGCTATCAAATAACAAATTACAACAATACATGGTATTGATATATATTCCATAAATACTTTTCCTCCTTTCCAAAAAGCATTATATTATTTAGAGTATAAAAACTAGTAAATAATATTTGCTTTTTTTTATAATTGCAGTAAAACCAATATATTTCCTACATATACGACATTAAAATGTACAAATTAATAGAAAATTAATTACCACCTAAAAGGTGTGTTTTTTTGCTAAGTTTTTTTCATATTTTAATAAAATCTCTAAATCTTTACCATTATTCTCATTCAAATGATATCCAAATATATCAAATACCTTTTTCATTACTGTTAAAGGTAAATCAAATCCTAAACACATTTTATAACAAAAATTTCTCGATATTCTTTTTCCACAAATCATACTATCATACACCTTATGTGACAATTTTGATTTTTCTAAAAATTCATCAATTGTCCAATTATAATAATTCCTCAATTGACAAAAGCATTCTTTTGGATTATCGCTTAAACTTACACATAATTTTAATATATCATCATTTATATTCATTCTTTCCCATACTTCCTAATAACAAATACTATTTACAAAGTTTCGATACATTATATGTTTAATTGTCTAATGAGTTAATAATAAAAAAAAAGTACTATTTTATGGGTCTAAAAAAAAGACATCTTTAGTTTGACTAAAGATGTCCTTATAATATTATGCGTTTTCTTCAGCTTCTCTTTGACGAGCATCCCATTTCTTACGAGATACAGTATCAAGGATTCTCTTACGTAAACGAATATGATTTGGAGTAACTTCTACAAGTTCATCATCATTAATATATTCAAGGCATTGTTCTAGAGATAATTGTAAAGGTCTCTTTAATACAACAGTTGTATCCTTATTTGATGAACGAGTATTTGTTTGTTGCTTAGCAGTTACAACATTAACAGCCATATCTAAATCTCTATTAGATTGACCAACGATCATACCTTCATATACTTCTTCACCTGGTTCAATAAACATTGTACCACGGTCTTCAATATGACCTAAAGAATAAGCAGTTGCAGGTCCCTTAGCGATAGATACAAGTGCACCTAAGCTTCTCTTACCAACATTAATCTTTTCCATAGGACGATATTCATTAAATGAATGAGATAAAATACCATAACCCTTTGTAGCTGACATAAATTCAGTATTGAAACCAATTAAACCACGAGCAGGTACATCAAATACTACCTTAGATTGAGTTTCAGTATTCTTCATATCCTTCATTACACCACCACGGTCTCCAAGTAATGTAATAACTGAACCAACAGCATCACCAGGACATTCAACTGTTACTTCTTCATATGGTTCATAAGTAACACCATCAATTTCCTTTAAAATAGCTTTTGGACGAGATACTTGGAATTCAAATCCTTCACGACGCATAGTTTCAATTAATACTGATAAATGTAATTCACCACGACCAGAAACTACCCATTCTTCAGAAGTACCAAGACGTTGAACACGTAATGATACATCCTTTTGAATTTCACGCATTAAACGATCATCAATCTTAGATGCAGTTACACTCTTACCATCTTTTCCACAGAATGGAGATGTATTAGTACCGAATGTCATTTGTAGAGTAGGTTCACTAACTATAATTTGAGGTAAAGCTTCTTCCTTACCAACTTCGCAAATAGTTTCACCGATATAAATATCAGATAAACCTGAAATAGCTACAATATCTCCAGCATGAGCTTCCTCTGTTTCAATCTTATCTAAACCTAAGAAAGTAAATAATTTTTGAAGACGGAATTGGATAATAGAACCATCACGACGCATACAAGAAACCATTTGGTTAGCACGCATAGTACCACGAGCAATTTTACCAATACCAATACGACCTACGAAGTCATTATAGTCTAAGATAGCTGGTTGGAATTGTAATGATTCATTTGAATTATCAATTGGTTCTGGAACATATTCAATAATCTTCTTAAATAATGGTTCCATACCTGGTTGTTGATCAGCAACATCTGGAGATTCACTAGATGTCATATTTACAGCTGATGTATAAATTACAGGGAACTCTAATTGAGATTCATCTGCACCAAGTTCAATTAATAAATCAAGAACTTCATCAACAACTTGAAATGGTCTAGCACTTGGCTTATCAATCTTATTAACAACAACGATTGGCTTATGACCAGCTTCTAGAGCTTTCTTTAATACGAAACGAGTTTGTGGCATAGTTCCTTCATAAGCGTCAACAACTAGAACAACACCATCAACCATACCCATAATACGTTCTACTTCACCACCGAAG
>JAEELC010000149.1 GCA_016288675.1 Acholeplasmatales bacterium
CATTCTTTTTAGCAATTTGAGCAGCTAAATTTAACGCATAAGCAGACTTACCCATTGCAGGACGAGCTGCCAATATTATAAGATTACCATTTTGTAATCCAAATGTCAATTTATTTAAGTTGTCAAATCCTGTATCCAAGCCAGTAACTTCACCAGAATCTTGTGCCATCTTATTTGTATTTTCATAAACAGTATTTGCAACTTCAGCAAGTGTTCTAAATTCACTAGTTTGTCTATATTGAGTTAATTCAAACACCTCTTTTTCTACAGCTTCTAGATAAGCATCACTTGAAAGAGATAAGTCATAACCTTGTTGGCTTAATTTTGATAAACTATCAATAGTTTTTCTCTTTAATGCAGAATTACGAACCAGTGTAATATATGAATCAATATTTTGGCTTGAATAAGAAAATGTTAAAACTTTATTTAAATAATCATATCCACCAGCATCTTCAAACTTGTTCTTTTCAACAAGCTTAGATACAACAAGCTGAATATCAGGAACAGTATTTTCTCTCTTAAGGTCTAAAACTGCCTGATAAATCAGGCGGTTTTTTTGGTCAAAGAAATCTTCAATATTTAATGTATCTTGGCACACATTTAGTGCAGCAGGATCAATTAATATAGAGTTTAAAATACCAATTTCAGCTTCTAGGTTTGATGGAACAGTTTTGTTTATAACTTTATTGTTTTCCATAACTCACCTATTACTTTTGTTCAAGAACATTAACCTTAAATGAAGCAGTAATTGAATTACCTAAATCTACAGTAGCATCAAAGATACCTACGAAATCAATATCTGCTGGTAGGTTAATCTTCTTCTTATCAATGTGAACACCAGTTTGAGCTTCAAATTCTTCAGAAATTTGTTTACTAGTAATGTGTCCAAATGTCTTACCATCAGCACCAACCTTGATGTATACATTAATAGACTTAGTTTCAATTTCTTCTTTTAATTTATTTAATAGCTTTAGATGATTTTCTAAATCAATTGCTTCTTGAGCCTTACGAGCTTCAATTTCTTTTAAATTTTCATCTGTAGCTTCAACAGCAAGTGAATGTGTTAATAAGTAATTAGCATAACCATTAGCTACATTAATAATGTCATCCTTTTTACCTCTACCTTTAACATCACTAAGTAATATAACTTTCATTTTTTCATCCTCCGAAACATCATCATTTTCTCTTCTTAAAATTTCTTTTAAGTCATTATAAGTATCATTAATAGATTTATTAGGAATTTGCGTTGCAGCACTATTTAAGTGACCACCACCACCCATTTCTTCCATAATTAATTGAACATTATATGTGTCTAAGCTTCTTGCAGAAACACCAGCCATACCATTATCTAGAATACCAATTGTAAAACTAGCTTTGATATTGTCAATAGTAAGTAATCTTTCTGAAATCTTTGCAAGTAAACTTCTATCATGAATTGGTTCTTCTAAATCCAAACGTACAATTGCAAAATCATCTAAGAAGCGTTCTGCCTTTAATACTGCTTCAGCAATATTAACTTCAGTCTTTAAATCTTCACGTAACAATTTACGTACAAATATCATGTCAGCACCTAATTGACGTAAAATAGCTGCAGCTTCAAATGTACGAGTACTTGTACGGAAAGTAAAGTTATTAGTGTCAATAACCATACCAGAAAGTAATATTGAAGCTTCAAGTTCAGTAAACTTGATATCCTTGTTGTAGAACGATAGCATTTCACTAACAAGTTCTACAGCACTTGAAGCATAAGATTCAATATAAGAGAATATCGTATTTTCAAATCCGATTTCTCCACTTCTATGATGATCAATAACACATACATTTTTAATTTTCTTATAAAGTTCTGTATAACACATAATAGTTGGAGATTGAGTATCACAAATAACTAATAATGAATTAGCTTTATAATCAACATCCTCAATTTGAATCATATTTTCAAATAACTCAGGTTCCTGCTTACGAATAGTATCAATAATACGACCAGTAACCTCATCTAAATGCTTTAAGTCTAAAACAATCTTAGCTTCTTTGTTACTAGACATTGCCATCTTTAATACACCTAACATACTACCAATACAGTCTGCATCAGGCATAACATGACCTGTAATATAAACATTTGTAGCATTTTCAATAGATTCCTTTAGAGATTGTGCCATTAAACGAGCTTGAACTAAAGAGTTCTTTTCTAAGGCATTAGTTTTACCTCCAAAGTATTGAATTGCTTCATTTTGAATATTAATAACAGCTTGGTCACCACCACGACGTTCTGCTAGGTCTACCGCAGATTGAGCTAATGATGCAAGTTCATTACTTGAAACATCATAACAAGCAATACCAATAGAAACACTTGTTCTTAAGTGGTTCTTAACTCCAACGTCACGCACTTTATTTAAGACATCAAATTTATTAGCTACCATTTTACGTAATGATTCTTTATCACATAAGATAATAATTCTATCATCATCAACACTTCTTAAATAAGCATCATACTTTTCAATATAGTCAGAAATTTCACCTAAGAATTCACCACGAATACGAGAAGATTCTTGAACACCATAATCCTTTAATGCTTCTTCAAGGTTATCAATATTGATAACACCTAACGCAGTAATACGATTATCATACTTCTTTCTTAATTCCTCACGATTTGTTTCATTAAACATATAAATTAGATTATTATTAGGATCGTGATATACATCATAATAATTCGAATCAAAAAATAAAGTAAATTTTTCATCATTAGATTTAACACGTTCAAATAATTGACTATCAATATCATCAATATTTGAATCAATAAAGCTTGATTTAAATATTGATTTAGCATTGTCATTACCCCATTTTACTTGATACATATCATCATATACGATAATAGCAATAGGAAGCTCATTAAATGCTTCATCTCCCGCTTGATTAACGTGATAAGAAATATTATTCCATACTTCAAGTCTATCTTGTAGCATTTTAATTCTAGATGTAGTATTACGATATGCAAACATAGTAAAGAAAATTGCACATACTGCAAAAGATAAAGCTGCAAAATACAAGAACGCAACTTGTTTTAATCTATAATATGTATAAATAAACACTACGGTTAAAACTAAACTAAAAATACCGGCTAAAAGTTTTTTCACTTTACCACCTCTTTGCTCCTATTATAACATAAGTTATAATCTTTTTAAAATTGCAATGTAAATATAAAATAAAATGTTATTTGACATATTAAAAAAATATTAATATTTTAATTGTTATATTGCATTTTTCATTCTTATAAATACTGCTTACATAATAAAATAATAAAACCTCTAGGCATTTAATATCCTAAAGGTTTTAATTCAAATATAGTTTACACAAATTATGAGAATTAAATCTATTTATCTAATTCCTTATTTAATTTATCATTTAATTTTTTTGAAATTCGTTTTGTAACAAAGAATACAGTTAAACAAATTGATAAATATGTGACTACAAACACACTTGTAAATATAATTATTGTTTGAAATCTAAATGGAATCCAATTATTAATTAAATATCCACCAATATAAACAATATAAATAAATATCATTTGAAAAAATACACTTTTAGCCTTAGGCCATTCTTCAATTTGATTAAATACTGAACTACCAGCTTGCACAAAAGCAATAATGTATGTAGATATAATTGCTAAAAATACAGTCGAAGCATTAAGCTTTAAATCTACTCCAGAAGCATCAATACATAAATATATTATTCCAGCAATAATTGGCCCAAATCCAGAAAACATTAAGCCTCTTTTAAAGAACTCTTTAACATAACAATTCATATTATATTCCCATCCTTTGCTTAACATTTTTTAATTCTCTTCTAGATATATAATCAATATATCCATTTTTAAAAATAACCTTTAAGCTTCCACCAATAGTGGACTCAAATTTCTTAATCTTTTTTTTATTTGCTAAACAAGATTGATTTAATTTAATGAATGCATTTAAATTCATTGCCTCTAATTGATATAATCTTTGCTTTATTTGATATTTCTTATCGCCAATTAAAGCAAACACTTTATTATTATCAGATATAAAGCATGAAACATCATCTATATTAATCTTAATTATTTCATCATTATAATTACCTGTTAAATCAATATTAGATACAACACATAAATCTTCTATTTCATCTACTAATTTAGTTCTTTCTTTGGCGTATATTAATACCTTTTCTTCATTTTCTTCTTCTATATATGTATAACACTTCATAGGATAATCCCCCTATAAATAATTATACTATACTAACAATCATTTTTTAATCTCTTATTAAAGAATACAACTGTTAATGAACCAAATAATATTAAATAACAAAATAATATTATTAAGAACAATGCACCTCTATCACTAAATGTATAACAAATTAAATTACCTGTACTGTCAGGAAGCGTGTGAAGAGCCTTTGTTATTACTCTACCTAAATAAACTGATGGATAAAATGGTAAAGCCGTTGCCACATTTTCAAAATTTCCCATTGAATCTAAAGGCATCCAGGCACCACCAATAACACCACAAAGTGAAATAAATATTGAAGTCACTGCAGGAGCTGATTTTTCATTTAATAAGGTAGCAAAAATCATTCCCATAAAAATATCAATTGCCATCATTGGTGACATTTCAATTATTAATAATATACTACTTCCAAAACTTATAAATCCAGTTCCTGATATAGCTCCACAAATATATCCTAATATTATGCAAATAATAGATTGGATTAATCCAATAATTATAAAAGGAATAAAATAACCAATTATATAATCATGGCTTTTCATAGGTGAAGTATATAATCTTTTTAAAAAGGCACTAGTCTTATCTTTAGATATCAATAGTGATGCAATTAGCATCAACATAGAGTATGAAAACATCATTATACCAGGAATTAAGCTTTTCACCTCAAACACAGGTGTCTTTTCACCAGTGTATTTTAATATTATTTGAAACATCAAAACCATTAAGATAGGAAATCCTGCACAAAAGATATAAATTAAAGGATCTCTTATCATTTCTTTTAAGTTTCTTTTCATAAATACTAAAGTCTTATTCATTAACTTATACCTCCTACAATTTTAATAAATGCTTCTTCAAATGAAGATTCATTCGCTTTCTGTTTTATTTCATCAATTGTACCTTCTATTAACAAGCTTCCTTTAGACATAATAGATACTCTATCACATAAAGCCTCTATTTCTTCTAAATAATGTGATGTTAATATAATTGTTATTTTTCCTTTGAATTTTTTAATTATATTCCAAAGCTCTCTTCTAGCAATTACATCAAGTCCTAGTGTTGGTTCATCTAATAACAATATTTTAGGCTTAGATATTAATCCTAATGCAATTGATAATCTTCTTTGATAACCTCCTGATAATGTTTTAGCTCTCTGATTTACTACATCACCTAAACCTAAATCATTAATTATTTGATTTAAATAATCATTATCATTTTGATCATAAAGCTCTTGGAAGAATTTTAAATTTTCCATAACTGTTAAATTTTTAGCAATTGCAGTTTCTTGTGGAGAAATATCAATTAATCTTTTTATTTCATTCATTTGATTTTGATTATAGCCTGATACTATAAATTCTCCACTGGAAGCATTTGTTAATCCTGATAATATTTTAAGTAATGTTGTTTTACCAGCACCATTAACACCAAGAAGACCATATAGTTCACCATCATTTATACTAAGCGATACATTATTTAAGGCCCTTAACTGTTTATAGTATTTATTTACATTATTCACTTTAATGATTTCCATTTGTCTCACCTCAGTTTTAATTATATAAATTAAAATAATTAAAAAAATAGATTTAAGGTATTCGGTCATTTTATGATTGTATTCGGTAAAAAAAAAGGCCCTGTCAAAATTGACAAGGTCTTAAATAATGCTTTTACATTATAGCTTGTAAGTGAAATGTCACTTTACAATAAAATTAGTCATTGTTAACGAATGGTAATAAAGCCATATGTCTAGCACGCTTAATAGCAACTGCTAAAGCTCTTTGATGCTTTGCACAAGTACCAGTTACACGACGTGGTAAGATTTTACCTCTATCAGTAACGAACTTCTTTAATAGATCAACATCTTTGAAATCGATGTGTTCGATCTTATTTGCATCGAAATAGCAAACTTTCTTACGACGGAAACCATTTCTGTTTTGACGCATATCTGCCATGATTATGTTCCTCCTCTTTAGAATGGTAAATCATCATCCGAAATGTCTTCATTAAAGCTGTTGTCAACTTTAGGAGCATTTGTTTGATAATTTTGTTGTTGGTTGTTATTTGCATAACTTCCATTAGAATTTGTAGCTGTGTTTCTAGGTTGTAAATTTTGAACTGAATCACAAACAACCTCAGTAACATAGCGAGTTTGTCCTTGTTGATCTTGGTATGAACGAGTTTGAATACGTCCTTCAACACCAATCATATAACCTTTCTTAATATAGTTACCTAAAAAGTCTGCTTGTACTCTCCAAGCAACGCAATTAATAAAGTCTGCTTGACGTTCTCCATTTTGGCTTTGATATTGTCTATCTACTGCAATAGTAAATTGGCAATTGTTAATACCTGATGAAGTTTGTCTCACTTCAGGATCTTTAGTGATTCTACCGACTAATACAACACGATTAATCATTTAGAATACCTCGCAATTAGTCTTCAAGAACGATGATGTCACGAAGAATTTTTTCTTCATAACCAACAATACGCTTGAATTCATTTACAGCTTGAGTATTAGCTTCAACTTCTGCCCAAACATAGAAACCTTTACGGTTACCTTGGATTTCATAAGCTAATTCCTTTAATCCTAATTCCTTAACAGCAAGAACCTTTGAACCGTTATCAGCGAAAATCTTGTTAACAAGAGCGATAACATTCTTAGTTGCTTCCTCATTTAAAGATGGATTTACAATGTACATAATTTCATATTTTCTCATCTTTCGACACCTCCTTATGGTCATTGGTCTAGCAACAGGCTAGACAAGGAGCATTTTACAATGCCTAATTATTGTATCATACCAATGTATCTATTTCAAGTAATTTCTTTAAAAATCTTTACGATTTTCAATTACTTAATTAACCCTATTTCTCTTACATTTAACAATAAATACAATGTATATTATAGAGGATATAATAATATATCCTGAATAATCAATCATAACATCTTTATAGCTTGGACCTCGATTAGTAGTTAAAGCTTGGCATACAAATTCACTAATTATTGCTAAGCTTAATCCTCCTATATAATGATATATACCAACAAGTACAGCATTTTTTATAATTCCTAAGCTATGTATCAAGATAAACAATATAATAGAAACAATACCAAAAACAACAAAGAAACCAAAATGGCCAATTAATTTTCTTACAAGATTTAAGAAATGATCATCAATCTCGATATGAGTATTAAATAATGAATTTAACACATTTCTAATCATCTTAGCCACAATCATACTGGAACCAGTTGATTCTTCACCTGTTTCAGCAGATTTCAAAATAAAAAAAATATATAACGCAATATATATAAGCGCAAATATAATAGTATAAATCTTTTTCTTCATATAAACATAAAAGGAGCCAAAGGGCTCCTTCTCCTATTTTTCCACAATTTCAGCGTCAATTGCTGTATCTTTAGCAGCAAATTCAAACTTCACCTTATATGTTAAACCACGAACATTTAATAATGAAGGAATATCAGCACAAGTTAAGCCTTCAGCAATAATTTCAGGATGAGAATATTGACCATTATGAATTCTTAGAGTTTTTGAATATCCTTCACTCTTCTTTAAATCAAAGACAATTTCATCATTTGTTTCTGAAATATATTTAATTGTAATAGTCTTTGAATAATTAGCAGGAACACTAGCACTAATAGTTGTATTAACTTCATAATCAGTCATATATTCACTAGCCTCGTTAGCTCTTGGAGCATTGCTCTTCTTACCAAATAATCTCATAAAGAAAATTATAATTAAATGCTTACCAACTAATGTATCACCAATGATTAAGATAATTGCTGCATAACCTAAAATCTTTAACACATTAAATAATGTAACATTCTTAGTAACATCTGCAGAATCTGATTTACCAAATGAATAATCATTTTCAACAAATTCTTGAGTTAATTTGTTTAAATCATTATCGTTTGCATTATCTAATACCTTTTCATTATAAGTATTAATAAATGGGCTAGTCTCTTTCATAAACTTACTAGTTGTAGCTTCATCATAATTTAAGCTTAAGTTTAAATTAGATAAATCTAAAGAAATTGAACTAGCTTCACCGTTGCTGTTAGTTAAAGTTAGCTTATTTAATGTTTTAGCGTTTAAAGCTTCAAAAGAATGTTTACCAAATTGGAAGTAATAAAAGCCACAAGTTTGATAACTATAGAA
Organism: Acholeplasmatales bacterium; assembly: GCA_016288675.1. Taxonomy (GTDB): domain Bacteria; phylum Bacillota_I; class Bacilli_A; order Acholeplasmatales; family Anaeroplasmataceae; genus JAEELC01. Next base: position 8,414 of record JAEELC010000149.1, read on the forward strand.
TCTATTTTGAACAATAGTAGCTTCACTTTCATCAAGTGTTGGGTCATTTTCCATATAACCAATACGATATAAATAAGAATCAGTAGTACCATCATTTTTAATATAATCAAAAGATACACCAAACTTATTAAATTTTAATCCATCAGCATTAGTATAATCTTTACGATTCCATTCATCAGTTGGATTTAATAAAATACCCATATAGCCTTGTTCAATAAGAACCTTCTTATTACCATCATTATTTTCAGTTGTATATGTTGTAACAACCTCATATATAGCTAAGTGAGATCCATCACTTAACTCTGAATCATAAATTGCATCATCATTTTGAAAACCAGTAATAAGCCTTGTAACACCTAAAGTATCGCCTGCTTCTGCACGAGCTTTCATTGTGTCAGCCACCTTCATTTGGCTACCATATGCAAAGAAATAAAAAGCAAGTGCTAATCCAATAATTACTGCAAAACCATAATATATAACAGATAAAAATGAAAACTTCTTCATATTGTCCTCCTTATAAGTCTAGTGGTATTATACTTTATTTTTTTTAATAATTAAAGCGATAAAACAATTTTACACATTTTTTTCAAATTGTATCTTTACAACGAATAATCTTTATGTTAGAATAAATAGGCTTAATCAGTAATATGGCGTCATTGGTGAAGTGGTTAACACCGCGGATTGTGGCTCCGCTATGCGCAGGTTCGACTCCTGTATGACGCCCCATTTAAGCAATATCAAGCGAGTAGAAATATTCGCTTTTTTATTTTTTCTTGTATAATATAACTGAGGTGGTTTATATGAAGAAGATTTTAATGTTATCAACAGGTGGAACAATTTCTTCTGTAAGTTCTAGTGAGGGTCTTATTCCTTCTAATTTATCTCATATATTGGATTATATCGGAGTAATTAAAGATTTCGTACTTGAAAGTAAAGAATTAATGGTTCTTGATTCTTCAAACATTCAACCGGAAGAATGGAAAATTATAGCCGAAGCAATATATAAAAATATGAAAGCTTATGATGGAATTGTTGTAACACATGGAACAGATACTATGGCTTATACATCTTCTATGATAAGCTTTATGATCCAAAATCCTAAGATTCCAGTTGTCTTCACTGGCTCTCAACTTCCAATTGATAACGAAATGACTGATGCAATTTCCAATTTACGTGTCGCATTTAAAATGGCATGTTCAGGATATCCTGGTATATATATCGCATTTGATAAAGAAATCATTTTAGGAACACGTGCTGTAAAGATTTCAACATCTTCATTTCACGCCTTTGAATCAATAAATAGTTCTCCTATTGGAAGACTTGATTCAAATGGACTTCATATAAACGAATTTAGAATTCCAAAATATCAAGGAGATACAAGATTTAATCCAAATATAGATTCTAACGTCGTCTTACTTAAACTTACACCAGCAAGCGATCCTAAGATTATTGAATTATTAATAAACGCAAACGTATCAGGAATAGTAATCGAAGCATTTGGACAAGGTGGAATACAATTTATACGTCGTGATTTCTTACCATATTTAAAGTTTGCTAATGAAAAGAATATTCCAATTGTAGTATCAAGCCAATGCTTATATGATTCTGCCAATTTAAATATTTATGAAGTAGGTAAAAAAGCCTTACAAAATGGTGTGATAGAAGCTTATGATATGACAGGTGAAGCTGCAGTAACTAAGCTTATGTTTGTATTAGGTCAAACAAAGAATCTTAAAGAAATTACAAAAGCATTTAAAACAAATATAGCTGGAGAGATTAAAGAAAAATAATACTGTGGATTTTCCCACAGTATTTTTTTAATATTTATTAGAATTTGCTCTCATAGCATTTATTATAGCAATAATTGCAACACCTACATCCCCAAAAACACTTATCCACATATTAGCAATACCTACTGCAGCTAAGATTAGAATTAAAACCTTAATCGAAAGGGCAAAAATAATATTTTCAAAAACAATTCTCATTGTTTTATGTGCAACTTTTTTAGCAGTAATAATACTTGATAAATCATCATTCATTAATACAACATCACTAGCCTCAATTGCAGCATCACTACCTACACCGCCCATTGCAATACCAATATCAGATTTCATAATTACAGGGGCATCATTAATGCCATCGCCTACAAAGCATAATAATTCATTATCCTTTTTAGATTTAAGTAAATTATCAACCTCTGTTACTTTATCTTGAGGAAGTAGATTTGATTTATATTCAGTAAGGCCTAATTTATCAACTACGTTTTTAGCAATCTTTTCATTATCACCAGTTAACATAACTGTACGAGCATTAATACCCTTTAAATACTCAATAGTATCTTTTGCATCCTTTTTTATTTCATCTTCAATAACTAAATATCCACAATATTTACCATTATGTGCAACATATACGATTGTACCAACTTCAGAAACATCTTCATATTTAATATTAAACATTTCCATAAGCTTATGATTACCCGCTAAAATAGTATCATCATTATAGGTCGCTTTAACACCCTTGCCAGCAATATTTTCTAAATGGTATTGTTTTTCAACTTGTTTACCATATTTTTCTTTAATAGATACAGCAATAGGATGACTAGATTCATTTTCAGCAATTGCAGCTAAATGTAATAATTCTTCTTCTAAAATATTTGATTTAATCTTAGTAATAACAAAATTACCATAAGTCAAAGTTCCTGTTTTATCAAACACAAATATATTAGCCTTATTGAATCGTTCTAAATGTATAGAACCCTTAATCAAAACACCATTTTTACTAGCTCCACCAAGACCTGCAAAGAAGCTTAATGGTACACTAATTACTAGTGCACATGGGCAAGATACAACAAGAAATGATAACGCCCTATAAATCCAATCAGCCCATGTATTCCAATTACCATTCAAGCCATTAATAACTGGTGGTAATATTGCAAGAATAACTGCTAATATTACAACAACAGGTGTATAATACTTTGCAAATTTTGAAATAAAGGCTTCAGATTGACTCTTTTGACTAGATGCATTTTCAACTAAATCTAAAATCTTAGAAACAGTAGATTCTCCAAAAGATTTAGTTGTTTTAACTTCAATAGTACATGTTAAATTTACAGTACCAGAAATAACATTATCATTTACATCAACATCATTTGGCTTCGATTCCCCTGTTAAAGCTTTAGTATCAAGTGTAGTTGCACCTTTAATAATAATACCGTCTAAAGGAACTCTTTCACCAGGCTTAACAACAATAATATCTCCAATATTAACAAGGCTTGGATCAACAACTTCAATATTGTCTCCACGCTTTAAATTAGCATAATCAGGTCTAATATTCATTAAAGCGGAAATATCTTTACGAGCTTTGCCTGCGGCATAGCTTTGAAACCATTCTCCAACCTGATAAAACAATAATACAGCACAAGCTTCATCAAAGCCTTCAGGCTTATGTTCTGTAATACCTGTATATATACCTAAACTAAATGCTCCTAATGTAGCGACAGCCATTAAAAAGTTTTCATCAAACACTTGTCCATGAATAATATTAATTGCACTTTTCTTAAGAACATTAAAGCCAATATAAATATATATTGCAAAATATAATACAAATGGTAATATAAATCCAATCTTTTCATTAGGAATAATACTTGCTAATCCATTTGGAAATCTAGAACTAAAACCTTTTTCAAGTATCAAATTAGTAATAAGAACAATTAAAAATAATATAAGTGATATAATAATTTTCTTTAACATACGTTTTTGTTTACGAGTCATATATGCCTCCTCAGTTGAATAATTATTCAACTATTAATCAAAATATAAATAGCACGAATGCTATTTATTAATCACTAATCTCAAAATCAGGTTCAACTTTACGAGCTGCCTTTAAAGCTTTCTTTAATATAGAACCTTGATCATCTGCATCTAAAGTCATTTTTTGAGTCATAAAGTTAATTGAACAATCATTAACTCCATCAACCTTTTTAATAGCTTCTTCACACTTTAAAGCGCATGCAGCACAGTCAACTTCAATATCATAAATTTTCTTCATTATTAACTACCTCTCTTCTTCTATATGTTCAAATCCATATTTAAATATAGTAGTAATATGGTCATCATCAAACGAATAATAAACTTCTTTTCCATCACGTCTTGATTTAACTAATTTATAATCACGTAAAATTCTTAATTGATGACTAACTGCTGATTTATTCATACCAACACATTCACATATATCATTTACACATAATTCTTTATCTTCTAATGTATATAATATCTTATTACGAGTTTTATCACTTAATACCTTAAATAAATTTGTTACTTGTTCTAATTCATCATCACTAGGCATTGATTCTTTAATATTTAATAAATCCATTTAATCATCTCCTACAATTTAATTATACAACAGTTGAACAGTTTGTCAACTGTTAAATTGTTTTAACTTATAGAATATATATTATTATTTCTGTTTATAAAAAAAACACACTAGAATTTAATCTAGTGTGCTTTATATCTAATTATGATTACGAACAAATTGAATAAATCCTTTAGCATTTTCTTTACTAATTATTTCTCTAGTTACAGCTGTGCCGTTTTCTAAAATAATATAATTAGCTTTTTTATCTGAATCTTCTATATAATCAGGTTCTACATATATATTATATCCAGCAATTGCTGTTCTAGTATTATCAGCTAAACCTACTAATATAATACTTGAATCAAATATTGACTCATCACAATTCATTAGATCAACTGTATCATAATTAATTTCAAATGTATTATTTTCATCATTTAATACAGTATTAGCAGCTTTAATAAAGTAATTCAATTCATTTGCAGTTAATAAATAAATTCTTTCCTCTGTTTTAAAGTTTTTATCTTCTTTTGCAAATGTAGTTGTTGTATCAGGATCAGAAATTGGTGTACGAGATAATGCAATCTTATTACCAGATTCTAATATTTTATCAGTGACTATAGCTCTAATAATTTTTGAGCTAAAGAACTCAGAATCACTTGCGTTTGCTAATACGCTAGATGCATCAACAGAACTTGTACTTAATGAATCAGATGTAATTACATTCTTAATTGAACCTACAAATTTATTAATTTCATCTTTAGAAATATAAGTATCCATAGTTTTTTGAGTATCAATTATAGATTGAGGTATAATTAAACTATTTGTATTAATAAGCTTCTTTGAAATTGTTAACCAAATAGTATCACTAACAAGTAATCTATCAGTATCTAAAGAATCTTTTAATAACACATCTTCTGTAAGTTTAGAATTATCATTAATAACATTTAATAATTTAGTACTTGAAAGAGCATAAATAATATTTGCAAGTTCACCAGTATATGTAGTATCTTCCTTTACAACGTACCACTTAGATAAATTATTTTGTTCTTCTTTAGTAAATAAATAATCAGTAGCTACATTAATAGAATTTTCTTTATTTGCATTCTTAACAATAATATTAGCAAGAGTTGCTGATACTACCTTACCTTCTAACGCCTTAAGTAGCTTTTCAGGATTATCATTATATCCAGCAAAATCATTGTTTTCAATGTTTTCTAATGAAACCTTAGTATTTTCATCAGTTACATTAAAGAATTCTTTAATAAATGATGCTAAATTACTAATTTCTTCATCAGATAATAATTCTTTATTCGAATCAGTTTTATATGCTTCATCTGGTACAAACATTGAATCAGTCTTTGATATCTTATCTGTAATAGTAGCGTTTACTAAATCAGATTTAGATAAAATTGTTAATTCATCTTTACTTAATGTTGAAACTTGAGCTAAATAATCTTCTTGTTTATCACCATTTGAAATCTTAACAATTATATCTTTAAGATTTTTAAATACATCAAATAACTTACTCATTTCACCATCATTGCCAATCCAATTAGCAATATTAGTATCACGAGTTTCATCAGTTAATTTTAAACTAGATGGTGTAACACAAACATTCTTAGTTAAGTCATAAATAATGATAGATAAATTGGCCATGAATAAATCAGAATTCTTCATATCATCCATAGCAGTATTAGTCATTTCATTTACGATATCAATATAATCATTTGTAGTAAGATTATCATTCTTACTCATTTCAACAAAGCTATTTGAAATCTTATTAATTATTGATAATAAGACCTTAAATTCATTGCTGTTAATTTCCTTGTGCTCACGAACAATTACATAGTCAATTGTTTCTCTTGCATAGAATTGGTGGTCATTTTCACCAATTTTAAAATTAGCATTTAAGATTACTTCACTAAGAAGAGCATGAACTAAATCCGAATGATTTTCTTTTTTAGTATCAATCAAATCATAAATTGAAGAATCTGGACTAGTTACAGCATTTAATAATTCTTTAGTTTTATCGCTATCTGATAACGATGTATCTTTGCTAGTTAAATAAACACTTGCTAATGTTTTAGCAATAGGTTTTAAGATCTTGTTAATTTCACCAGTATGTACTTTACCATCAGAATCTGTATAAGTACCATAATTTGTATCAATTAATGTTAATTCTTTACCTTCCATAGCACTAGAAAGATACTCATTCATCTTTGAATTAAGAATTTCTTTAAATCCTTTAGTATTTAAGAGAATTGAACAAGCACTTGAATCAACTAACTTTGAGATTTGATTTAGAGCTTCACTATCATCCTTTTTAAAATCTGAAACAAAATAATCAATTAATTTGCTATAAGAAGTAATTGATTCATTTTCAATAGCTACAGAGACAATATAATCAAGGAAATTAAATAATGAATTAATTGTTGCTGTTCCATTATTATCATTACTTGTCCAGCTAATATTTAAGAAATCTTGATTTGGTGCTGAACTTTCAAGACTAAAGTTAGGATATTGCATTTCAAGTATTTCAACAATAATTGTACTTATTAAGCTATTGAAATTATTATCACCATAGAAGCTTAGCTTAGATATATCATCAATTAAAACACCAAATATATGTCTATTATTTTCAGATATAGCTTTAGCCTCTTTGCTTGAAAACTTTATGCTTAAATTTTCATCACTTGAATTAGATGACATTAAACTAGAAATCTTATCTATTTCATTTTTATTCTTTAATACATCACACAATGTATTAAATGCAACTTGCATATTATTTCCATTAATTAAATCATCAAATTTAAGCGCATATTGTCCTAAAAATAATTGATATATAACACGTTGACTAGCATTTAATTCAGCTTTAGCATCTTGGCTATCTGTGCTCTTATATCCATTGCAATAATATGATGCAAAAGCACGTAAGAAATCATTTAAAACATAGTTTAAGTTTTTAACATTCATTACTGCAAGTTCATCATTGATACGTTCTTCTAATGTTTTTCCATTAACAGTTGTATCACTAGTAATAAATGAAATCATTTCATCTGTTGTATAATTCTTATTAATATCATAGCCATATAATAAGAATAAATAAGCAATCTTAGATGTAGGAGCTGTAAGAGTGGCAATATCATCACTTAAATTTAATTTAACAGTATTAATGGTGCCATCTTCAGCCTCATATTCATAATCACAAGAAATTATCTTATCAGCAACAATTAAATATAGAGGAACATTTTCTCTATATTTAACACTATTAAGCACCTTTCCTACACCAACTGTATTATATTTATCCATAATTTGGTAAACTTCTACAATTGGTTTAGATTGAGCATTAACATAACTTGTGTCATCAACATGTTCAGTTTTATCATTAGTAGTAATAAGAGCTATTGTTCCAAAGAAGCTCATAATAAATACACCAACAATAAGACCTCTTAATGTTCCAACTAAGAAACCTAAAAAGCGGTGAGGCTTATAAGGCTTATCAACTTTACCTTCAGAGTACTTCTTATTAATTCTTTTTCTTCTTCTACCTTCTCTAAAGAAAATAAGGTAAAAGAAATATAGTACAAACTTAGCAGCAAAATAAACTATTATAGCAAGGAAGAAAACAATTAAATGAAGAATCATAATACTTAAGTTAAATAATAGTTTAGCTGCTTGTTCTGCACTCATACCTTCGCTTGTTTTCTTAAAGAATTCTTGGTTAGACAAATATTCAGTTAAATAACCAGTAAATTTATCATGACTATCAACTGTATTAAAAACTTTTGCCCAACTAAAATTTTCTTGGTTAGGAATTTGTCTAATTGTAGTAAGTCCATCATTTACTAAATATGAATCAAAATCATATCTGCAAACTACAGCAAAGAAAACTGAAGCGACAATAATAGAGATTGTGAATGTAATAAAAAGTTTTAAAGATTTTGAAAAACCTCTTCTAGCACCAGCAATCATTTGCCATACTAAAATAAAAGTAAATAAAACCGTCGGTAAAAAACTTAGTAATGTAATATCAGAGGAAGTAAGTAAAAACATAATACATCATCCTTTCTAATCATTATTATAAATTATAAACTAAATTAATAAAATATCAATTCACAATTTATTCATAAACTAGTTTTTTTATAAAATTGTAAAACTAATTTTCAAATTATAAAAAATTAAAATAATCCATTAAAAAAATGCAACATTTATAACTTAAAGTAATTAAATTAAATTGTTGATTTTAGAAATTATTTATGCTATATTATTTAAGTAAGTCATAGGGGCATGATGTCAACGGTAGCATGACGGTCTCCAAAACCGTTCGTATGGGTTCGAATCCTATTGCCCCTGCCAATTAGAAATAACGCAACTCGAAAGAGTTGCTTTTTTTATATCTAATTGTATAATTATTACATAGGTGTACATATGAAAAAGTTTAAGAAAGAATCAAATATGAAAGAATTCTTGGAATATGCATATCCAATTATTTCTACAGATAAATTTAAAGAATTAAAGAAATACATCCATCATGCTAAGCATACATGCTATCGCCATGTATTATCAGTTGCATATATTTCTTACAAACTAGCTCTAAATAATTATAAAATTGATATGGCTTCTCTAATTAAAGTTGCTTTATTACATGATTATTATTTATATGATTGGCATAAGCCAGGTCATGCTAGACCACATGGATTTACTCATCCAAAAACTGCCATGAATAATGCTAAAAGAGATTTTGGATTAACAAAAACTGAAGCTCGTGCTATAAGAAGCCATATGTGGCCCCTTACAATATTTCACATCCCTACAAGTCGTATTGGATGGATAATATGCCTTGCAGATAAAATGAGTGCTCATTATGAATATAAAGTAGATAAAATGCTTAAAAAAAATAAAAAAAGACTTGAAAAAATGAAAGAGAGAACTAGCAGATAGTTCTCTCTTTTTCATTAGAAATATTTATTCTTAATTTCATCACTAACAATAATAGCTAATGACTTAGGTATTACATCAATAACAACTTTATTAGTTGTATGTGCAAGTTCACCATCACTATTAACTCTCAATTCTTCATTTGAAGTAATTTCAATATGTTTAACATTAAATGTGTGAACACCTTTCTTTTGCTTATCTCCTCTAATAAAGAATTTAGCAAGGCGAGGCCATGTAATAGAGTGTTCATTTTTATCTATTAATGTTAAATCAATAATACCATCATTTAACTTAACTGACTTTATTCTATTAATATTAAATCCTGCAACTCTATCAGCATTTAATGCTAAAACAACATAATATCTTCCACTAAGTTCAATATCATCAGCCTTAATATTTAAATCAAGCTTTGTATATTTAACAAATTCTCCTATACCTGCAAGAAAATAAGCAATACGTCCAAACATTCTCTTAACAGTACGGGCAGCATTATAAGAAACGTCAGTATATTTACCAATTGCACTTGCATATGTAAAATAAGAATCATTAATTTTACAAGTATCCATTTCTACAACTTTACCATTTAAAATGATATCTAATTGGCGACGCAAATGTCTATGAAATCCTAACATCTTTGATAAATCATTGCATGTACCGGTAGGAATAATTCCAATTGGAGTTTTTATATTTGCACTCACTAGGCCATTCATAGCCTCATTAACAGTACCATCTCCACCACAAACTACAATTAGATCAAATTCATTTCCTCTTTCATTGATGAATTTATAAATAGTATGTACACCTTTAGTACAAAATATTTCTATTGATTCATATTTAGTACCAAGACGTCTAATAATATAATCTATATGTTTTCTAGCTCTTTTAGATTTGCTAAAAGGGTTATAAATTAATAAGCACTTCATTCAATCACTCTTCTCTTTTTATATAATGATTATAACATATATATTAAAAAATACAAAAAGCACACTAGATTTAAAAATCTAATGTGCTAATATATTTAATTAATGTAAGTCTTATCATTTCTCTTTAATAATAGAACAACTATAGAAATTACAAATATAATTGCTGATACCCCTAAAATTGAGATTAAATAATAGCCAAAATTAAATAAGCTATAATTAAATTCAATAGTCATATTAACAAATGATTTAGCATCCTTAATTAAATAATTATTTAGATATATAACAGGTAAAATAGACATAATTATAGATAGTATAATGCACTCAATTTGGTTCATTAAGCTCATATTTATAATTGTTTTTTTAGATACACCCATTAAATATAATGAATCAAAATTTCTTTTATTATCTCTAATTGAATAATATGAGATAAATGAAATAAGAACAACTGCAAATATTGATAAGAAAGGAATAACAACTTTTAACATATTACTTGTCGCATCGTAAAAATACCACAAAAGGCTTACTTCAGATTCATCGAATATTTGTATACTTCGTATACTATTATTTACTAAATCCAAATTACTTATAAGTTTTTTTGTTCCATTCATATCATATAAATTATAATACATAATAAAATGTGAATTACATAGACTTAAAGTCTTATCTAGGTCAACATAGGTATTATTTGATACCATTAATAAATCATAACTATATATTGTATAATCAACATCTTCAATTATTTCTTTTATAATAAATTCTTTAACTAAAGTAGAATTATCTTTTTCATTTATAACATTTAAACTAATAGTATCATTTACTTTAAATGCTTTATTTGGATAATTATGTTCTAACAAATACTTAGTAACACGACACTAGTTATCTGCTAATTTGTCATCCACAAAAAAATCTATTCCACTTTTTTTATTTTGTGAATTTATTATGTTCGCATCCATGACATAATTACATATTGTTAATCTTGTATAATCATTAGCAACTAAAAAATCTTTGATAACATAACCATTTAATTGCCCTTTTGGCATTTCAAGTACTCTAACTATATTTAAATCTCTTCCATTAATATTTATAATAGAATCATCTTTATTACAATATCCATCACTTACTAATTTGTCAAATAAAGTTTTTGAAAAACTAGTAGTCTTTTAATAAGCAGGATCATTTGGTGTATGATATCCAATACTTACAGATGAATATGGTGCATTTACTACGCCGATATAATATATAGCATAGGCTTTTGATGGTAAATCAATATATTGATTTTCATCAATCCAAGGATTTTTTTGATTTTTTCTTACATAATTTGATTTAATTATTCCGTATTTAGGCTTACTAAGTGTGTTAAACGATCTAGGCACTTTGTTTTCTGTAATCCATATAACTTGTACCTATATAAAATGTACACTCTTCTTCAGTTGCATGTGCTTGTTTACTACTTATAGTAAAAAGTGTACCTATTAATACCATTCCTGATAATAATTTAATAACTTTTCTCATAATAAAATTATAGCAATTGCTAAAAAAACTCTCCTTTAAAATTTGTAAATTATAACCTACATATATATCTTAAAGTTGTTTTTATCAATGCAATATAAAAAAATTCTAAATAACTTTTTTAAAAGAATTATTTTCTATCTATTCTTTAGTTTCTATAAGACAAAAAAAGCCTTAGATTTCTCTAAGACTTGTATTTTCAAAAATGGTGACCCGTACGGGATTCGAACCCATACATCCATGCGTGAAAGGCATGTGTGTTAAACCGTTTCACCAACGGGCCATTTTAAGCGCAATAGTATTTTATTATAACTTTAATGATAATGCAACATTTTTTTGCATAATATTCAAATAAAATTTTTAATTTAATTTTTGCGTACCTGTAATAATATAATAAAAATAAAAGACTTAGAATTTCTAAGTCTTGTAATGTCAAAATGGTGAACCATATGCAATGGTATGCGAACACCTATATGTATGTAAAGAATACTTTTATATCAAAAATAGGTTAACTCTATCTCAATAAAAAATCGA
>JAEELC010000150.1 GCA_016288675.1 Acholeplasmatales bacterium
GTTCTGTTTTGCTTGGCGCAGTTACAAGCTTACCAGAATTATTTACATCAATATCTAGTATTTTATTTGTTAAAAATCCTAGTCTTGTTATTGGTGATATCATGGGTAGTGATATCTTTGATATGTGTGCTTTAATTGTAATTACATTTATATTTGGTAAGCATTTCTTTGAAGCAAAATTATCAACTAAGCTTCATTTAATAAATTTAATTAGCTTATTTGTAATGTATGGTCTTGCATTATATGCTGTATTTGCTCCACATCAATTAATGCTTGGAGATATTAATATTATATCTATTGTAATCTTTATCGGATATGCTTGTCTTCTTGTATTTAGTCCTAAAGAGGCTGAAGAAGAAAAAGAAGAAACTGATTCAAAGCTTACAATTGGTCAAATATTAATTTTATTCTTTATCCTTGCTTCATTACTAATTGGTCTTTCAATTTCTATTACATATTTAACAGATGCTATTGTTAATCATATTCCTTGGCTATCTGGTACTGCTGGTGGAGCTATTTTACTTGGTATTGCTACATCAATTCCAGAAATTATTTCTACAGTACATTTATTTAAACTAAAGAATTATGACGCTGGATTTGGTAATATGATTGGTTCATGTACTTTTAATTTCTCTATAATGGCAATTGCTGACTTTATGAGCTGGAGTGCTATTTCAGGTGATATTGTTAGTGAACGTGGAATTTGGATTTCTAATCAAAATTCACAAATGTTATTAGTATTTGGTCTTTTAACATTAATTTCTCTAGCAACATTTATTCTTGTTAAGAGCTATACAAAGATTTTAAGAAATGAAAGAAGCTCAATGCTTGTATCAGGAATATTTGCTTTTATAGTAACAGCATTTTACATTCTTACATTCTTAATTAAATAATAATAAAAAAGCTAATCCAATTTTTAATTGAATTAGCTTTTTTTGTTAGATTTCTTTAACATATACTCCATGTAGATTACAATAAGAATAAACTCTTAAAGCTTTTTCGTTATCACTTAGTAATACCTTAGCTCTAGCTTCCTTAAGAGATTTAGTTTGTTGTAAATGAAGTCCTTTATTTGTTTCTACAATAATATATTGAATATAATGCTCTTCAGTCATTGGATGAAGATTTGAGCCTACAACAACATCAACTACATTATTGTTAATTTCAACTACAGGTACATGCTTTTCATTAGCATCACTGTTTTTAATCTCTACCTTTTCTAAATTTAATTCCTTCTCATCAAAAATCACATTACCATCTAATTTATAAAATTTTAATGACATATAATTTTTTCCTCCTTCTTTTCTTTAACTTTATTATATCAAAAAAAAATAAATTTTCAAAATCATACTTATTTATGTATAATAATGGTATGGAAAATATAGATGAAAAAATTAAAAAGCTTATGCAAAAGGAAATTCATGCTAAGACTGTCTTAATTGATAAAGCTGATTTAGAAGAACGTATTAAACAAGAAGAAGCAGAAGGATTTAAATTTATTAAATCAACTGAAATAAATGGCAGACTTAAAGTGACTTTTGAAAAATAAAACTTTCTAGAAATATAAAAATTTTCTAGAAAGTTTTTATTTTAATAATATATTTTGTCCTTTTCTATAAATGTTATTTTTCCATCTTTCACTTCTAAAATATTAATTGCAAGATTTTTAGGTCCATGTCCCTGCCAAAAATCATTTTTATCTTCATATAAAAAATTAAGCATGGCTCGTATAGCAAAAGCGTGTGAACCTACTAAATAAGTTTTATTATCATTTCTATTTGCTAATTCTTTTAAAAATTCTTGTGTACGCTTCATTACATCATTTACATCCTCAGCATCGCTTGGTCCTGTTTTTATAATGGGATTAGAAAAATAATCATCTAATATATCTTTATATAAAGGATTGTTAAAGCTTTTACCTTCCCAAGAACCAAATCCTACTTCCTCAAGACGAGAATCTGTTTTTATTGTGCAATTATTATTAGAACATCTTAATATTTCTTTTACTGTTTCATAAGATCTATTTAAAGGAGAAGAATAAGCTTCGTCAAATGTAATTCCTTTTAAAGATTCTCCTGTTAATTGAGCCATTTTTATTCCTTCTTCATTTAATGGTTCATTATATTTGCCTTGTATAACATGAGCTTTATTTAAATTTGTTTGGCCATGTCTTACTATATATATTTTCATAAAATACCTCGTAAATAATAATATTAATTTAGTTATAGCATATATAAATATTAAAATGAAATTGTTTTTTCACAAAATATACATTTTTTTAATTTTCAATTGTATTATTATATAAGCGTAGAAATATTTATAAAGAAGTAGGTGTTTTATATGTTTAGATTTATAAAAAGGGTAATTGGTACTGTATTAGCAGCACTTATGCTAGGTCTTAGCATACCTGCTAGCCAATCTTATCTAATTGATATAAGCAAGGTTAATAAAGATAATAAAATTGTTAAATGGTTCATTGAATTTATTGATGTATATGATAAATACAATGCAAGTAATGCTGTTAATTATTATTATTTTGGCATTGCTATTATAGGTGCAGCTTTATTGTTTGAATTCATTGGTATTTTTACAAAGAAGAAATTTATTAATTTCCTTGCGTGGTTATTATTCTTAGTTGCATTTGTAGCATTTATCGCATTATTCACATATGCTAAATTTAAACTAAATTAAGTATTTTTTGACATAGATTTTTTTAAAAGTCTGTGTCTTTTCTTTTAATATGTCAAAAAAATATGTTCAAATTATCAAAAAAGTATTTGAGATATTTTTTAAGTGTTATATAATTAAATCGTACGTTTTTATAAGGTTTCCTTGTACTGGTAATTATAAAAATACAAAAATGGAGGAAATGCAATTTTAAGTACAATAAAATTGTGAAATTAATCATATGGAATACACAAATGAAGTAAAAAACATGTGTAAGGTTAATTGTGGTGCAAGCCACGGATGTGCCCCAATTCCTGAAGAAGGTAAATGGGTATATTCTAGAGAAATTAAAGACATCTCTGGTTTAACACACGGTATTGGTTGGTGTGCACCTCAACAAGGAGCTTGCAAGCTAACTTTAAATGTTAAGAATGGTATCATCGAAGAAGCATTAATCGAAACAATCGGTTGCTCTGGTATGACTCACTCTGCTGCTATGGCTAGCGAAGCTATCGTTGGTAAGACATTACTTGAAGCAGTTAATACTGACTTAGTATGTGACGCTATCAACACAGCTATGAGAGAATTATTCTTACAAATCGTTTACGGTAGAACTCAATCAGCATTCTCTGAAGGTGGTTTAACTATCGGTGCTGGTCTTGAAGACTTAGGTAAAGGATTACGTAGCCAAGTTGGTACAATCTACTCAACTAAGGAAAAGGGTCCAAGATATCTAGAATTAACTGAAGGTTATATTACATCATTAGCTCTAGATGAAAACAGTGAAATTTGTGGTTACCAATATTTATCACTTGGTAAGTTCACTGACTTCTTAAAGAAAGGTTTATCACCAGAAGAAGCTTTAGCTAAGGCTAAGGGTCAATATGGTAGATATGATGATGGTGTCAAGTTCATTGACCCACGTCAAGAATAATAGGAGGATATCATTATGGCATTATTTGAAGGTTATGAGAGACGTATTGCTCAAATTAATAAGTGCTTAAACGAAAATGGTATTGCATCCATTGAAGAAGCAGAAAAAATCTGCAAGGACAAAGGTCTAGATGTTTACCAAATGGTAAAGGACATCCAAACTATTTGTTTTGAAAATGCTTGCTGGGCATACACAGTTGGCGCTGCTCTAGCTATTAAGAACAACGCTAAGGATGCTGCTGAAGCTGCTAAGTGGATTGGTGTAGGTTTACAATCATTCTGTATCCCTGGTTCAGTTGCTGATGACCGTAAGGTAGGTTTAGGTCATGGTAACCTTGGTGCTATGCTTTTAAGCGAAGAAACTAAGTGCTTCGCATTCTTAGCTGGTCATGAATCATTTGCAGCTGCTGAAGGTGCAATTGGTATTGCTAAGAAGGCTAACAAGGTTCGTAAGAACCCATTAAGAGTCATCTTAAATGGTCTTGGTAAAGATGCTGCTAAGATTATTTCTCGTGTAAATGGTTTCACTTATTGCGAAACTTCATTTGATTACTTCACAGGTAAGGTTACTGTAACTAAGGAAGTTAAGTATGGTTCAAACCCAGACAGACTTGCTGTACGTTGCTACGGTGCTGACGATGTTCGTGAAGGTGTTGCAATCATGCATCTTGAAGGTGTTGATGTATCTATTACTGGTAACTCAACTAACCCAACTCGTTTCCAACACCCAGTTGCTGGTACTTATAAGAAGGAATGCATTGAACAAGGTAAGAAGTACTTCTCAGTAGCTTCTGGTGGTGGTACAGGTCGTACTCTTCACCCAGATAATATGGCTGCAGGTCCAGCTTCATACGGTATGACAGACACTATGGGTCGTATGCACTCTGATGCTCAATTCGCTGGTTCTTCATCAGTTCCTGCTCACGTAGAAATGATGGGTCTAATCGGTATGGGTAACAACCCAATGGTTGGTGCTACAGTTGCTGTTGCAGTATCTGTTTCTCAAGCATTAGCTAAGTAATATTATTTTTAAATAAGAAATACTTATAGATTTGTTCTATAAGTATTTTTTTATTTCTATATTCTTATGCTATAATCGTATTAAAGATAAAAAGATTATAGGAGCATAGTGATGGATAACATAATTTTAAAGATAAGAGAAGAATTAAAACAAAATATTGATTTGAAATATAAAAGCTTTCAATCAAAATTAATACCAAATATTAATGAAAGTACAATACTTGGTGTTAAAACGCCAATTTTAAAAGCTATTGCTAAAAAATATGCTTCTAGAGAAGATATTACTCTATTTTTAAATGATCTTCCTCATCAATATTTTGAAGAAAATCAAATCCATTCTTTTATAATATCTTTAAATAAAGATTTTAATGAAACAATTAAATTAGTTGAATCATTTTTACCATATATTAATAATTGGGCAACATGTGATCAATTAAATCCTAAAGCTTTTAAAAGTGATGAAAGTCTTATTTTATATTTAAATAAATGGATTGATTTAGGATATACATATCATATAAGATTTTCAATTCTTATGTATATGTCAAAATATTTAGGTCAAAATTTTAAAAAAGAATATGCACTTAGAATAGCTAAAATCACATCAAATGAATATTACATTAATATGATGATTTCATGGTATTTTGCAACAGCCCTTGCAAAAAATTATGATGAAGTTATCGATATTTTAGAATCAAAGGAATTATCTAAATTTATACAAAATAAAACTATTCAAAAGGCTTGTGAGTCTTTAAGAGTAACAAGTTCTCATAAACAATATTTAAAAACGTTAAAAATAATGTAAAAATATGTTAAAAACTAGGACTTTCCTAGTTTTTTTTACTAATATTTTATTGTATAATTAATTTGTAAATAGATTTCGGAAAAAGAAAGTCAGGGGATATAATTGGAAACAATTCTTGTTATTGCAAACGTTTTGTCCTTTTTAGGAAACATAATGTTTACAAGTTCAAGTTTGTTTAAAAAGAAGAATATTGTCTTATTGATGCAGTCAACTGCACATATTATTTCAAGTGTAGCAGAAATACTAACTAAAGCTTTTAGTGGAATGGTAATTGAGATAGTGAGTCTACTAAGAGATGTTGTTTTAGTTTTTGTGCCAAATGAGAAACGTCTAGTTAAAATCAGTGTTAGTTTAGTTTGTGTTTTAATTGGAGTAATTATAGGTATATTGTTAAATATAAAACTAAACGATAATATATGGTATGGATATATACCACTTATTGCTACTATTATTTATACTGTTTTTTTAGTACTAGGAGAAATTATATTAAGTAAACAGGAAATATTATTAAAAATTGGCTTAATTTTTAACGCAATCGGTTGGATCATTTATACTATATTTATTAAATTATATGTAGCAACTGCATTTAATACGATTACTGTAATAGTATCTTTAATCAGTATCTACGTATTAATAAAAAAACAGAAAACAAATAAAAAAGAGGAAAATGAATTATGAAAATAAGAAAATGTTTGTATTTGTTGCCACTATTTTTATTAGCTTCTTGTGGTGAAAAAACAGCTGAAGCTAATGAAGAAGTAAAAAATGAACTATCTTTTAGTGAAGTTACAAAGCTTGATTTAAGTAGAGAAAAGATTACTTCAATTACAGTTGAAAAGGGTAATGTCGGTAATGTAGCAGGAAGCTTAAGATATATTTATCGTACAAGTGATTCTGCAGATTTAGATAAGGCTGCTAAATTCTTTGATATGAAATATAAAGATGTTACAAGCACTTATAAGAAGCCTGAACAAGAAAAATATTATATTTATACATTTGAAACTGATACATCTAAATATGATGTAAAATTTGAAAATGGTATTTATACATATTTAGATAAGAAGTATCAACCAGATCAATATTTTGATTTCACTCTTGATTATTCTAGCTGTACTATTTCTATTGATTTAGCATTTAAGAATTATAGTATGTATAATAAGAAGGAAGAATATATTAAGAGCATTGATAATGCTGTTCTTGAACAAATCGAATATAAGATTTCAACTAAAGAATTAGATGATAATGCTTATGAATATTACATTAATATTAATGGTGAAGATACTATTTACATATATAATCCTACAACAATAAAATATAAAGGAATTGTATACGAAATTTCTAACAATAAGAAGATTGAAGCAAAATAAAATGAAATTTAGAAGATTATTTTTTGTTTTACCTTTTTTGGTATTAGCTTCATGCAATAAAGATAATACAAATAAATTGTCTGATATTTATCCTAATACGTTATATATAAATAATGTATCAAGCGTAAAAATAGTAAGAGGTAATTCTTCAACTGCTGGTGACTTTAATGAAGTATATAATTTAAAAGAATTTATTGATATTAACGAAGCTAATAAATATTTAAGTTGCACTTATATTGATTCAACAAATAATTCATATTTATTACCTAACGCTTATACAGAAACTTTTACATATATTTCGGATTCTTATTCATTTTCAATTGAGTTAATTGAAGGATATTTAAAAAAGGATGATAAGCGTTACACTCCAAGTGAGCTTGTTAATATTAATTATTCTAAGTTTAGTCCTACAAAATGCTTTGTCATTGCCCTTAATGAATTTAAGATTTATGATGTAGATGATAAGCTTACAGATGAAATAATTGATATATCTAAATTAGAATTTGCTGAAACTAATGATACTGATGATTTATCAGATTATAGATATACTATAAAAGGATTTGATAATCCTATATATGTATATACTAACAATATTTTTAAGTATAAAGACATATTTTATAAAGTTTCTTCAACTTATAATTTTAATACATTGTTTTAAAAAGCCTTTCTTAAGGCTTTTTATTTATTTTATAAATAATAAAATTTTTAAATTATAAAATCTATATTCTTATTTTGTAAAATCTGTTATATAATTAAGTTACAAAAAGAAAGAAGAGATAGCATGGATGATTTATTAAAGAAGCATTTATCTCAATTTATCATTCGTTATGATAAGGATGGTATTATTCCTTATTTAAAAGCGGAAGATTTTAAGGGATTAAATGTAAAAGAAAAGTCATTTGTTAACTCAAAGGGAATCGAAATTCATTATTTCTATTATAATTATGAAAATTATAACGAAACTAAAGTTATATTATTTCTTCCAGGTCTAGGACCAGGACATACAGCTTATTTAAGAGAAATTAATAAACTTTGTGAACACGGTTATCAAGTATTGACGCTTGATTATTGTGGATGTGGTGCATCTAAGGGAGATAATTTAATATCTTTTTATGAACCAACTGTAGAAGCATTAGATTTATTAAATATGCTAGAACTTGATAAGAGAATATATGTTATTGGTCATTCTCTTGGGGGGTTTACTGCGCTTAATATATTAAATCATAGACGTGATATTAATAGAGGCGTCTTAATTTCTCCTATTATTACTTTAAAGAATCAATTTAAAGCTTTTACTGGCTATACAGAGGATTTGACTGAGGTATTAGAATATGAATCTAATAATAGTAGTGGTTATTCTAGCTTAGCTAATATTCCATATTTAACAAATACAAATGATGATATTTTATTTATTCATTCTAAGGATGATCCTATTGTTCCTTTTAATAGCGCAACAGGATATATTAAAGAGAATTGTAAAAATAAATCTTTAAGATTTATGTGTGTTGAAAATAAATATCATAATCCTAATTATACTTTAGAAGCGGTCAAATTATATAATGAACTTAATAATAAATATTTATCTTTAAATAATAAAGAAGATAAGATTAAGCTTATGAAAGATGTTGATCCGTTTGTATTAACTGAACAGGATGAAATAATTTGGGAATCTATATTTAATTTTATTAAATAGGTGATTTTATGTATAGACAAGTAACTCGCATGATTAAAGGGTATAAGATTAAAGAAGGCGATGTGAGTTTATTCCGAGTACTTGGGAAAGATACAATTAAAGATTTTGATCCTTTTATAAAATTAGATGCGATAGATTCAAAAAATTATGAAGAATTTAAAGCTGGTTTTCCTATTCATTACCATAGAGGTATATATTCATTTACTTTAATTTCTAAAGGTAATATGAATCATATTGATAATAAGAATAAAAAAACCTCTATTAATGAAGGTGATGCACAATTTATAATAACAAGTTCAGGAGTTTCTCATAAAGAAGCTTTTGAGGAGTGCGAAAGATTATTAGGCTTACAATTATGGATAAATATGCCTTCTGAATTAAAAATGAAAGAAGAACCTTTATGCATTAATCTTTTAAATGATAATATTAATGTAGAAGATTTTAAAGGTGGTAAATTAAGACTTCTGGCTGGTAATTATAAAAAAATGAAAGGTTTAGAAATCAAAAATTTACATTTAGACTTATATGATATATTTCTTAAACCTAATAAGTCATTAAGCTTTAAAGTTAATGGAGAAAATAAATCAGCAATCATATTTTCACTACTTGGAGTTTGTGAGGTTTCTGGTACATTAGTAGAAGAAAAGACATGTGCAAAACTTGGTGAAGGAAATGAAGTTATTATTAAATCATTAGATAAGCCTATTGAAGTAATATTTGCATGTTCAAATAAGATTAATGAGCCTCTAATTTGGGATAATCAAATATTAATGAATTCAAAAGAAGAATTAAAAGAAGGTATTGAGGAAATTAATAATGGTTCATTTATTAAATCTAAGTTAAAATATGAATCATTAAAATAAAAATATATTGACTTATTAATTATATTAAATTATATTCTTATTAAAATTAAATAATGTCACCGGAGGAATGTCTACCGTAGTAGAGGGGAACATATTTTATGTGGCCGCCATTTAGATAAGGTGTCAAGTGAGCTTGAAATTTTTGTAACTACAATTATTTCAAGCTTTTTTTTTGGAGGAAATTATGGAAATTAGGATATTAAAAAATGAAGAATTTGATGAACTTAAGAATGGAATTCAATATTCTTTTCAAAATGGATTTGAACGCTATTTTGGTAAAACTGATGAAATTATAATTCCTGATAAGGATATAATTGAAAGCTATAAAAATGATAAAGCTATAACTTTTGTCGCTTTAATTGATGGAAATATTGTTGGTGGAGCTATTGTAAATGTAGATGGTACTTTTGCACATTTAGATATTTTATATGTTAAGGTTGGATATGAAGGAAAAGGTATTGGCTTTAAATTATGGAATTATATTGAAGGATATTTCAAAGATGTTAAAATTTGGCATACTTGTACGCCTTATTTTGATCAAAGAAATATATATTTTTACTTAAATAAATGCCATTTTAAAGCTGTTGAATTTATTAGAGAAATAAATGAAGATGGATTTATTGGAGATCATGGTGAAGGTATGTTTGAGTTTGAAAAAATTATTAATGATTAATTTAAAATCATTTTCTTCTCTTTTATTATTCTATATCTATTTTTAATAGATAATTTGTGTTAAAATTGAATTGTAAGTTGCTGGTTCTAAATTTAATATTTCTATTTTAGAACCTTTTTATTTTTCAAAAAAGGATGAATTTATATGGAAAAAGAAAAAGAGATTATTTTAAGTCCATGGAAGATTGGTAATTGTGAAATTAAGAATCGTTTAGTGCTAACTTCTATGGGAGGTACTGATTTATTTGGGTGGATGGAAAAAAATCATTTTGATAAGATGGGATCTCGTTTTATTTTAGAAATTGCCAAAAATAATGTTGGTCTTGTATTACCAGGATGTCAACCTGTTTATAATCCGATGTTTGGTCAATGGCTTTATAAAAATAAAAAGATGTATAGAGACTTAGCTAAATGGATGCCTGAATTTCATAAGACAGGAGCTAAATTATTTGTACAATTAACAGCAGGCTTTGGTAGAAGTTTCACTGTTTCTAGTATGATGGAAAAGCTATACAATAATAAGTTCTTGCGCTTTATCTCTAAGCCTGTTATGAATTTAGATAAAATTACTGCTAGTGCTTCACCAAGTCCTAATAGATGGAGTGATAAATTGCCAAGCAGAGAAATGACTCGAAAAGAAATTCAACAATTTATTAACGCGTTTGCCCGCTCTGCAAAATTATTAAAGAATGCTGGAGTAGATGGTGTTGAAATTCATGCTGTTCATGAAGGATATTTACTTGACCAATTCACATTACATTATGTAAATAAGCGTACAGATGAATATGGTGGTTCTTTAGAAAATAGATATCGTTTTGCGGCTGAAATTGTTAAAGCTATAAAAAAAGAATGTGGAGACGATTACCCTGTATCACTACGTTATTCTGTAGTATCTAAGACTAAAGGCTTTAGAGAAGGTGCTTTACCAGGAGAAGAATATGTTGAAGCTGGTCGTGATATGGAAGAATCTGAGAAGGCTATTAAGTTCTTAGAAGAAGCTGGATATGATATGTTTAACTGTGATAACGGTACATATGATGCTTGGTATTGGGCTCATCCACCAGTATATATGAGTGAAAACTGTAATCTTGAATATGTTGAACATATTAAGAAATTTACAACTAAGCCTGTTGTATGCGCCGGAAGAATGACTTTATCTGAGGGTGCAAAATCTATTGCTTCTGGCAAGCTTGATGGTATTGGTATTGCACGTGCATTCTTAGCTGATCCTGAATGGTTTACTAAATATTTAGAAGGTAGAGAAGCTGAAATTAGACCTTGTATTCAATGTCATAATGGTTGCTTCAACATGTGTCATTACAAAGGTGTTCCAAATGAACAAGATTTATCTGATTCACTTCATTTAGCTAGATGTGCTGTTAATGCTGAAATGATGCAATGGAATAAGCATTATATTAAAAAAACTAAGAAGAGCAAAGATGTTATTATCATTGGTGGCGGTATTGGCGGTATGGAAGCTGCACGTGTTTTAAAATTACGTGGACATAATCCTATCATTTATGAAAAAGAAGACCATCTTGGTGGTGTTTTTGTAGCAGCAAGTGCTGAAAGTTATAAAGGCTCTTTAAGAGATTTACTTGCTTGGTATAAGAATGAAATGGCTCGTTTAAATATTGAAATTCATTTAAATTCATATATTAAAGATTTATCAAGCTTTAAAGGTAAAGATATTATTATAGCTACTGGTTCAACTCCTCGTGTTTTAAAGAAAATTGAAGGACATGAGCTAATGGTTGAAGCTTGTGATTATTTAACTGGTAAAAAGAATGTCGGAGATAACGTTTGCGTTATTGGTGGCGGTTTAACTGGTTGTGAAATTGCATATGATTTAGCATTAAAAGGTAAAAAGGTTTCTATTGTTGAAATGAAAAACGACCTTATTGCACAAAAAGGTGTATGCTTAGCAAACTCAAGCTATCTAAGAGAATGGTTTAAGTGGAAGAATGTTCCTGTATATCTTGAAACATCACTAAATAAGGTTTGCGAAGGATATGTAATTTGTAAGGATAAAGACGGCAATGAAATTAAAATTGAATGTGATTCTGTTATTTCATCAGCTGGTTATATCAGCAATCCACTAACTCAAGAAAAAGGCAAAATTCATTTAGTTGGTGATTGTAAGCAAATAGGTAATTTAAGAACAGTAATTTGGAGAGCCTATGAAATATCTATGAAAATTTAAGGGGATTTTATTATGGATAAAGAAGAGATACTATTAGATAAAGCGTATGATGCTCAAAGAGTATATGATTATTTAGCAAAATTGCTTGATATTAAAACTACTCTTCCTGTAACATTTATTGCTGATAAAAAAACAGAAAAAGAATTAACTAAAAATTATTTAAAGGAAAATCCATTTCCTCATGTAGTTAAATTTGTTCTTGCAGGATTAAGAAAGAAAGCAGTTAATAAATTATTTGTAGAAGAAAAGGTTCTTCAAACACCAGTTATTGCAGCAGTATTATCACTATGTGCTGAAGTAGCTAGTGAAATTGGTGAGCTTAGAGGCGATTATTTTGATCAAGATGAAATTTATACAGATATTTCATATTCAGGTCTTCAAGCAATTCGTCTATACATGGCTAATTATACTGACAAGAATTTTAAAAAATCTCGTTTAGAAAGTGCAATTAGAGTAGATAATGCTATTAATGGTTCTTTTTATAAATATAAAGCTTCAAATGATAGATATGTATCATTCCATACATATTATCAAAGTCAACAACAAAAGCTTGTAAA
>JAEELC010000151.1 GCA_016288675.1 Acholeplasmatales bacterium
ATGTAGGTGGTTCTGCACCAACTTGAGAAATATAATAGAATTTTGGTTTTCCATTATGGAATTCTGATGGTGGGAACATTGCTAGAGCATCTGCAAATACATTGTTTAAAATAGATGTAGAAACTCTCTTATGATAAGCTTCAAATGCTTGATTAATAGGTTCAAATAATGTTTGAACACGAGTGTTTTCTAATGCTGATAAGAATACAATTGGTGCATAATCTAAGAACTTAAATTCAGCACGAATCTTCTTTTCCCATTCCTTCATAGCGTTAGAATCTTTTTCAACAGTGTCCCATTTATTAACAACAATAATACATGGGCGATTGTATTCATCAATATATTGAGCTACATGCTTATCTTGATCAATGAATCCTTCGCTAGCATCAAGTACTAAAAGTACAACTGATGAACGTTCGATAGCGTCAATTGTACGTAAAACCATGTACTTTTCAAGGTTTTCGTAAATCTTACCACGCTTTCTAAGACCAGCAGTATCAATTACGCAATAATTCTTATCATATGCTCTAAATGGTGTATCGATAGCATCTGTTGTTGTACCTGCAACATTAGATACAATAACACGTTGGTTATTTAAGATAGCATTAACAAGGCTTGATTTACCAACATTAGGACGACCAACAACTGAGAATGCAATTGTATCATCTTTAACCTTTTCAGTCTTATTTGGTAATAATTCAATTACCTTATCAAGTAAATCACCAAGACCTACACCATGAAAGCTTGATACAGGAATTGGATCACCAAATCCTAATGAATAGAATTCATAGATGTTATCTTGGAACTTTGAGTCGTCAATCTTGTTTACACAAAGAATAACAGGCTTATCTGTTTTGTATAAAATCTTTGCAACATATTCATCATCATCTGTTGTACCTGTTCTACCATCACAGCACATGATGATAACATCAGCTTCTTCCATAGCGATTTCTGCTTGAGCTTGGATTTCTTTCTTGAATGGAGCATCTTTAATTTCAATACCACCAGTGTCAATAAGATTAAATTCATGACCTAGCCATTCAGCACGGCTATAAATTCTATCACGTGTTACACCTGGAGTATCATCTGTAATAGATAATCTAGAACCGATAATACGGTTAAATAAGGTTGATTTACCTGTGTTAGGGCGACCGACGATTGCTACTTTTGATAACATAGGAATCATCCTCCTTTTCAATAAAATTATTTTTTTAATTCTTTGCTAAGTAAATCACCAAGAGTTGGGTTTTCTACTTCAGCTTCTTGCTTATCCATATATTCTTCAAATTGCTTACGTTCTTCTAAACGCTTATAAGCTTTTTGGTCTAGATTAAGAATCCAACGCTTTGTGTTAATTTCGCTAACGATAGCAGTGATTGTATCACCAGCAGCGAAATAATCTTCAATCTTTTGGCTCTTTCCTTCTAATAGAACAGCACGAGAAGGAATAAAACCATCAACTCCAAAAGCTTCTACCTTTAAACCTTTTGATGAAACTTCTAAAATCTTAGCTTCAACAACATCACCTTCGTGAGCTTCAACTCTTGACCAAGGATTGTCGATTAAAACTCTCTTTGATAGATTTACTTTTTCATTTTCATCATCAAGTTTTAAAATTGCTACTTCAATAGTATCTCCAATTAATGTAGACGCCATTAAATTGTCATTAGGATTCCATGAGAATTCTGACTTATGTAGAAGTCCTGATACATCTTTAGCAACTTCACATAATAGACCAAATGGTAATTTATTGATAACCTTAACGTTTAATTTATCTCCAACATTATGGTCATGTCTAAAAATTTGATATGGTGATTCGATGCAAGCTTTACGGCTTAATTCTAACTTACCATTTTCCTTCTTTAAAACCTTAACCTTTACTTCATCTCCAACCTTGACAACCTCAGCAGGGTCTTTGATAAACTTATGATCTAAGTCACGCATTTTTACTAAGCCTTGTGCATTGTCAAACTTGACGACAATACCATAGCCTAATAATTTAGAAACAGTACCAGTTAAAATGTCACCAACATTTATTGATTCAAGGAAAGCTTTGCGCTTTTCTTCTTCATCTTTACGTTTAGCTTCCACCTTAGCAAGATATTCAGCATGTTCTTTCTCTCTTTGTTCACGAACAATTAAATAGTGTGAGCAGAAAGCGAAATGCTTATCAAGATTTACTTCAATGATTCTAACATCAATATCAGAACCAGGCTTTAGTTCATCTTTAACGTCTTTAACTGACATATATAGTTTAAGACCGTTATAACGTAATTCATAGCTCTTTTCATTCTTCTTAATGATACGAGCCTTAACATCAACATTACCAACCTTTAAATCTTCAGCTAGCTTTGCTAATTGTTCATCCTTTAATAAATCTAAGCAAGAAAGTAAAATTACAAGTCCATTCTTGCCATCCTCAATCTTTGTAATACGGGCTTTAATTGTGTCACCAACTTTAAGAAGTCCATCAAATGATAAAGCGTCCTTATTGTTTGTAAAATAATTTAAATAGATTTGACCCTCAGTAGCTTGGTTAATGTCAACATATGCAACACGTTCACCAACTTGTACAACTGTACCAGTTACAGTGTCACCAACACTAGCTTGATTAAGTTCTTCTTCTCTTAGTAGTTCTTCCATACTCTTTTCGTTTTCCATACTTTTATTATTTCATCCTCTCATTAACAACTTCAATGATTCTATCACATACTTCATCAATAGTC
>JAEELC010000152.1 GCA_016288675.1 Acholeplasmatales bacterium
CTTACTGATTCATCTTCAGTTATTACTTCATCAATCAATTGATTAGCTAAATCAATTATTTGATTTTTATCATGCCATATAGAATTAAATATAACAGTTGCCATTAATTTTAATTTCCATTCTTGAACAATCGGAATATCACATGAATCTGTTAAATCCAATCCTTGCTTTTCTCTATATTTAGTTGAACCTATATTTTTTTGATGATAGCATTGATAACAATATGTATTATCATCGGAATTTTTATGATAAACTCTTCTATTAAAAGTTGAACCACAATTACATCTAAGTTTTTTACTCCAAATACTTTTAGGAGCCGCTATAGCTGCTTTCTTACCTTTTTCAATATATTTAGAATGATCTTGAATAATCATTTGAACTTTTTCAAAATCTTCTTTAGAAATTATTGGGGTATGTTTACCTTCAACAATAACTTGTTCAACTTCACCGTTATTCTTTTTAGGTTTTTGCTCTAAAAAATCAGGAATATAGGATTTTCTATAAACAATAGTTCCACAATAAAATGGATTTTGTAACACCCTTGCAATATAAGAAGCACTCCATTTTTTCTTTCCAGTTGCTGTTAAATATCCTAACTTTTCCAATTCATTAGCTATTATTGTAGTACCATCTCCTGAAAGATATGAAGAATAAATAAATTTTACTATCTTTGCTTGCTCTTCATTAACTATTAAATCTTTACCAATTTTATCATATCCTAATATATTACCAGTTCCATAAAATACACCATTTTGAAATGATATCTTTTGTCCTGCTTTAACTCTTTGTGATGTTTTCTTACTTTCATTTTGAGCTAGTGTTGCCATTAATGTAAGTTTTAATTCTCCATCTTCATCTTTAAAAGTCCATATATTATCTTCAGTAAAGTATACTTCTACTCCAATTCTTTTTAATTTTCTAGTTTCCAGTAATGTATCAACTGTATTTCTTGCAAATCTTGATACTTCACGGGTAATAATTAAATCAAAACATCCTCTTTCAGCATCTTCAATCATTCTCAGGAAATTTTTTCTTTTATTTACTGATGTACCAGTTATTCCTTCATCGATATACCTATCATATAATTCCCAATCCGGATGTTCCATCAATTTATCATCGTAATATTGTATTTGATTCTCTAATGCATTTATTTGAGCCTCATGTT
Source organism: Acholeplasmatales bacterium (assembly GCA_016288675.1). Taxonomy (GTDB): domain Bacteria; phylum Bacillota_I; class Bacilli_A; order Acholeplasmatales; family Anaeroplasmataceae; genus JAEELC01. The sequence continues at coordinate 1,166 of JAEELC010000152.1, forward strand.
CTGTTGATACTCTTGCATAAATTGCTACCTTTCTAGACATTGATTGCACCTCCTTTATATGCAAGTATATATATCATCTTAAGAATTGTTAAAGGTGCAATTTAATCTCATTTTTATTAATTCATATTCTCTATTGCTTATCTTTTTTTGTTTTAAAAAAATATCAAATAATGCAAGAACCATTCTTGCATTTAATTTATTATGTGTTTCATTATCTAATTCAAATGTTTTATTATTCATCATATTCACCTTCTATATATTGATCTGATATAGATGCTAATTTGCATGCACAAAAAAGAAATACTATTACAAATAATAAAAGAAGGATTCCAATAATCTTAAATATCATCTTCATCCTCCTTAATAACTATTATTTGTAAAGATTTTTTGTTTTTTAATTCAAATTGTTTAGAGTTTAAAATTAATAGTTTTGTTTTTTCTTTAGCATCTTTCTTGCTCATAGCTGGAACATGTTTGAAATAATCTACAATATTATCATATTTAAAAACAACTAAATATAATTTCAAAAATTTAGTATGAGTAATATCGCAATACTTCATATACAACCTAATATTAATTTTTTTCCATAAACTCAATTTCATAAATTTCACCATAAAAAAACACATCAAACTTCGATGTGTTAGATCCTTTCATTTAATAAATACTACTTAATCTTTATATACTTCTAAGTCAAACCATTTTGCCACCTTGATGTAACAACTTCTTTTTCTTCTGAACATAGCTCCATGACTAAGACTTAAAGCAGTTTCTAATTCCTCTTCAGTACACTTTTTAACTAAGCATTTCTGATAAACTATTTTTTCATCATTGCTAAGGGTATTTTCATACATCTTATAAATACCTTCTATTGTTTCAATAAATTTAGAATATCTCTCAGCTTGTTCAACTTGATTACCAACAGGATCACTAACAGCTGAAGAATAAATACCTAAATTATCAAGTGACAAAGATGATTTAGATCTTTTTAATATGATATACTCTTTTTCTTTGTAATTACGATATTTACCATACAGATTATCGACATTAATTTTAGTATTATCATAATCAAAAGAATCCACATCATCAACTTCTAAGAAATCTGTACTTACTTTAGTCATATTACCAAAACCTCCCATCAAATAAAAAAGAGAAATTATAAGGTCTTTATAACTTCTCTTTTAAACCATTTAGTAGAAAATAATGTGTAGATTTTTCGCATAAACATTTATATAGTTCTATATTATCAGGACTAATCATTTAATCACCCTTTACTTATTAACTAAATCAATGCTGCTCAAATCACTTGGTAAATATTCTACACTTTAATTAAATAAAGTCAATAACTAATATGTATATAGGGTTATGCGTGTATGTTATATTCATTTCCTCCTACACTTACTCCACTTTACTACATTGTATCACTTGACATATAACATTTCCATTCATATTTTTGTCGTTTTAAATTAACATTTTTCGTCACTTATATGTCACTTAAGTATGAATAAATCCCTTTATTTCCTTAGTATCAAAAATAATAATTAAGTATGAAATAACCCTTTCTAAAATATTATTAGTTATTTAAATTATTTAATAATTTATCGTAGTATTTATTGATGAAATCTTCAAAAGAAAGATATCTTAAATCTTCTTTTAATTTTTTATATTCATTAGATAAATCATTATTTGATTTTTCTAATAATCCATTAAATAATAATTTATCTTTAGTATC
>JAEELC010000153.1 GCA_016288675.1 Acholeplasmatales bacterium
ACTGCCTTAGAAAAACAGGAAAGGATCCACAGTGCAATTTATTATAACATCTAATTATTAGATGAAATAATCTATTAAATTAGATAGAAAGGAAAGTAATCAATTAAGATATCAAACCTATCTAAATTGATTATACGTGATATTATGAAAAATTTTAGAAATTTTAAATGGAAATTTGCAATATCTATGCTATTTCCTATTGGAATAACATTTGTTGTTTTATTTATTTTAATGTCTCTTTTATTTATAGCGATAGGTGAATATAAAACAATTTTATTAGCATTAATTGTCTATATTGTGATGCTTATTCCTGCTTATTTATTTCTTTTGTTAATTGGTGATATTTTATATCATAAAACTAAATTATGCATTAAAGAAGAAGGAATATATCAAAATAAAAGATTATTAAGATATGAAAATATTAAAGATTTTTCATATTCAAAAATTGGCTCAATTTATTATTTCCAAATAAATCCAATTAAAGACGGTATTTTTGTATCAAAAAGAATATTATTATATTTCAATACTCTAGAAGATGTATATTTCTTTATCATAACTCATAATTTTACTCAAGCGTTAACTTATGATAATCAATATTATCCAATTGCAAGGTATATAAAAAATGTAATAAATCAATTTGGAGAAGAATTACATCCTGATTATATTTCTCTTTTTAATGAACAAAGAACTTATTGTGCTTGTTGTAAGAATAAAACAGTATTTAAAAGAATTGATTTTGATATATGTCCAGTTTGTTATTGGGAGAAAGATCCTAATGAAGAAATAATATATAATCCTAATGTTGTATCTGACAATAATCAGATTTCACTTATTGAAGGAATTAGAAATTATGAAACATTTGGAGCATGTAAGGAAGAATTTGTTTCTTTAGTAAGAAAGCCATTTAGTTATGAAGTTCCTAACTATAAAGAAAATAATGAATAATAATTGTTATTAATTTTGTAATTATTTGTTGGATTATCTTGATAAATGTCTAAAAGTTAATATATAATTTACTTAGTTTAAAAACAAATTTATATTGGAGAGTTTTTAAAAAATTTATAAAATGAATTAAATATTTGTGGAGGAAAATATGAAATTTAAAAAAATTGTTAAAGCATTAGCAATTTTTAGTTGTTCTTGTACACTTGCTTCATGTAGCGTTACAGGTACCATTCAGGAAATTAAAAATAAAGTATCTAATGCTGTAGATGACGATGATAAAAATGATGATATTGTAAAACAAAACACTTATTTTGAAGTCACATTTAATACTAATGGTGGTTCTGAAGTCGCTGTTCAAAAAGTAAAAAAGGATGATAAAGTAATAATGCCAACTAATCCAACAAAAGAAGGTTATTCTTTTGCTGGTTGGTATTTAGAGTCATCCTTATCAAATAAATTTAATTTTGATGCGGCTATTAACTATAACTTAACATTATATGCTAAATGGAATAAAGAAAATGAAACTAAATGTAAAGTTACATTTAATACTGAAGGCGGTTCTATAATTTCTGATAAAGAAGTTGTAACTGAATCTACAATTAATGCACCTAATGATCCAATAAGAAGTGGTTGTGTATTTGCTGGATGGTATACAGATTATACTTATAATAACAAATATGATTTTAATACTGAGATTTCAAATGACATTACTTTATATGCTAAATGGATTGTTTCACAAAAAGCAGCTCTTTCTATTGAAGAATATGCTAATAATGAAGTTTTAAGCAATTCAATTAAACTATATCAATCTTTAAAAAATGTATCAGATTTTAATTTGTATTATATCGAAAATATTAGTATTACTGTAACAGATAGTTCTAATAATTATAAATGTGCAGAAGGTTTTTTTGGAGATGTCAAACCAGAAGGTTATTTAAAGAAAAACGATTCTATTAATTGGTCTTTTGAATTTCCATCTAATATTTGTGATTTATCATATTGGGAAAAAAAGAAATTTGACTATGAGATTTACACTGCTTATAATGCAATTGTTTTACCAAACGAATTCTATAATTTCAATGTTGAATTTGACTTAAATGATGGCTCAAAAGCTATAAAGCAAACTGTTAAATATGGAACTAAGCTTAGTCAAACAATATATCCTTCAAGAACAAGAACAGGTTATACATTTGCAGGATGGTACACTGATTCTAGTTTAACAACTAAATATGATCTTAATAGTCCTGTTAAAAATGATTTAAAATTATACGCAAAATGGACTATAAATAAATATAAAATCACATTTAATTCTAATGGTGGAAGTAATATTTTAAGTGAAACAGTTGAATATGGAGATACAGTATATAAGCCAACAAATCCAACTAAATCTGGTTATTCTTTTGCAGGATGGTACACTGATTCTTCATTAACAAAAGAATTTGATTTTAATACACCTGTAGCTAATGAAATTACATTATTTGCAAAATGGAATAAGGAAGCTGAATATTCTGTAACATTTGTTACTAATGGCGGAACTAATGTGTCAAGTCAAACTGTAATTAATGGTCAAAAAGTTACTAAACCATCAAATCCAACTAAATCCGGCTATACATTTGCTGGATGGTATAAAGAATCTAGTTTAACAAATAAATATGATTTTGATACTAAAGTAACTAGTAATATTAAATTATATGCAGCTTGGACAAAAAATTCTGCACCTATTGTACAAAATAATGGTATTTCATGTGGTTATGTAGGCTATGAAGCAGATACAAAGTGGAATTATTTAAAATTTGATGTTCGTTTCACTAATAATACTGGTGAATATGTAAGTCAAATTACTGAACTTAGAATTGATGTATATGTTGATGGAATATTAAGAGCTTCTGGAATATTTAATAATATAAACATTAAATTAAGAAAGGGTTCTAGTTGCACATGGACATTAAATTTCTATGATAATACTTATGATAAATTATTCTGGCCTTATTTAAGCGGAAGTCATAATTATAGAGTTATTGCTGATTGTTCATATAGTAAATAACTTAATATGTAAATTTTAGGAAATAATAATTAAATTTATTATTTCCTTTTTTTACATTAAATTTGAAAATTGGTATAATGTAATTACAAAATAACCTTTATATTTTGTAATAATTTTAGACTCAACCAGCAGTGTGTAGATTAATTATATTTTTCAATATAAACTATAGATGAAGGAGGGACAGATATGGATTTAATTAAGATTGGTAAATTCATCGCAACTAAAAGAAAAGACAATAATTTGACTCAAAGTAAGTTAGCAGAAAAACTTAATATTACAGATAGAGCTATATCTAAATGGGAATGTGGTAGAGCATTACCTGATGCTAATATTATGTTAGAATTATGCAATATACTTAAAATTAATGTTAATGAATTATTAACAGGAGAGGAGATTAAAATGGATAATTATAATAAGAAATCTGAAGATAATTTAATGGATTTAATTAAGCAAAAAGAAGAAGCTGATAAGAGATTGCTTAATCTAGAAATTGTATTTGGATTAATTGGAACTATATTTTATTTAGCAATTATATTCATTGCAATTTTTATTGATAT
>JAEELC010000154.1 GCA_016288675.1 Acholeplasmatales bacterium
CACTATTATTTTCTGTAATCTTTTTAATTCCGTCTTCCGTTTTATAGATTAAGTTCATAAAAACTCTCCTTTTTGCATAAATCCTAACTCAAAAATAGAGTTAGGATCTATTAATACTTATAAAATTTATTCTTCTTTTGAAGTGTTTAGATCTTTATTTGATTCTAAAGCATTGATTTCTTCATTTGATTCAATAGCAGCTAAATATTCAGTGTCGCTATCCTTAGCAATTGCATTCATAACCTTCTTTTCATCATAGAACATTAGAATTACTGCACCAAGCACACAGAATACAACAGCTGTAATACCAACAATCATAAGACCAAATGCTGAAGCTGTAATATCATTAGAATGCATTAACTCTTCACGAGTTGTATTTGTACCAATGATAGCTAAACTTGTGAACGCAAGCATTGCTACAGATTGACCTAATTTCATAGCAAATGTACGAGCAGCGAAGAACATACCTTCTCTCTTTTCACCTGTAGCAATTGAATCTTCTTCAGCAATATCAGCAACAATAGATTGAGGAATAATACCAAGTAAAGCCATTGGGAAGGCAGCAACTACTACTACAAGGCCACCAAATAAATAACCAACAAAGTTATTCGCACTTGGATGAATTGCTGAGCAAATTGCAGTAAGAGCATATGCTAAAGCAAGACCTAAGAAACCAAAAATAGTAAGCTTCTTCTTACCAAATTTCTTTACTAAGCCAGTAACAATTGGATAGAAGCAAGCAGATAGAACTGTCATAAGTCCCATAAATACCATTACTAAGCTTTCAGGTAAATTCATAGATACCTTAACAAAGAATGGAAGACCAGTTTGGAATAATGTTAAACCAACCCAGTACATAATATCTGAACCAGTAAATACACGGAAATCTTTATTAGTCAAGCTAGCTTTTAAAGACTTGAATGCATTTGTATTAGCTGGTTTAGCTTCTACAAAGTCTGTTTCATTTAATTTGAATGTAGGAATAAGCATACAAATAACTGCAACTACAGCTAAAATAACAAAACAAATTCTATAACTCCAATAATAACCAACAGCACCCTTTAATAATCCTGCAAATACGAATGGTGTATAAGCTAATAAAGTACCAGCAAAATAAGTAAGTGAAATGTAAGTTGAAATATTCATTCTATCTTCTTGTGTCTTACCAAATTCACTAATTAAAGCGTTGTAAGGTGTGCAATAAATAGTCATAAATGTATAGAATAATACTAAGAAAATTGCAACCCAAGCAATGTTAGCACCTTTTGATTCAAAATTAGCCATAAATACTAAGCAAGTACATACAGCAAATGGAATAGAAGCTACCTTCATGAAAGGAAGTCTTCTTCCCTTAGGATTCTTTGAATTATCAGATAAATTAGCAACCATTGGGTCAGTTACAGCGTCCCAAATACGACATAAAGCTGTAATTAAGCCTAAAACAGTTAAAAAGCCTCCAATAACAAGTCCTGGTGGAATTAAAGCTTTAACTCCATCATCAATAGCATCCTGTCCAATTAAATAGAAAGATACTAACCAGGCGTTAATTAAACCACCTAGAATTGACCAACCAAGTTGACCAACAGCAAAAATCCACATTTGCTTTTTAGTTAAACGATTCATATTTTATCTTCTCCTTTTTTAAACCTCAATAAAAAAAAATAAGTAGTTACTTTTAATTTACTACTTGTAAATATAAAAGTCAATGTAAACGCTATCATTTTAGCTTAAAAGTTAAAAATAAAGCGTTATCTATGGCATTTTCTACATTTTAGTTACAATTTAAGATTTAAATAAACAAAGTGTATATATAATATACTCATTTAAATAAAAACACAAACAATATTTTAAAAAAAATATGATTTTAATAATCTTCTTTAAATTATTTATTTAATATTCTAAGTTAATTATGAATAAGTTTTTAGCAAATAAAAATCCATTAAGTATAAAATAATGACTTAATGGACATTTATTATTAATTGATTTTAATTCTTTTTTTCTAAAAGTAATTGGTGATTCACCATAATATCTTTTAAACGAATATGAAAAGTGCTCAGATGTTGAGAAGCCAACGAGTTCTGATAGTTCATTTATTGAAATATTTGTATATTCAAGTTTGTTTGCAGCAAAACTCATTTTTATTTCTTTTTTTAATTCATTAAATGTTTTATTATAATTTTTATTTAAATATCTTTGTAATTCTCTTACACTCATATTCAATCTCTTAGCTAAATCAATTACACTAATAGTAGAAAATTCATTAAATAGTATATCTTCTATTTCAAATTGTAAACTAACTTTATCCCAATGTGATATTTTTTTGCCAGTAACATTAGAATTCCTTAGTATCTTTACAATTATACTTTTCATATTTGATACAATAATTTCATTGTATCCAAATTTTTTTGTTTTAAATTCAAAATATAACGCTTGGAAATGCGATAACAAATCAAATGTATCTTTTCCAACAAAAATTTTATTTAAATATGGCAAATATTCTTTCTTCGAACCCCCAGCAATCTAATTTGTCAACTAATTGTTCTTTTATAACTGTTTGATTTTTTTTATCAGTAAAAACTATTTCATCTAACTTTTCATATACTCGATAAACCTTATCTAATTCTGGGGTTTTAATTCTAGTTCCATCATTTAAATAAAAATATAACTTACCTTCATCAATTCTACTAAAAAACAATATTTTTGTACCAATATTAAGAATTTTAATAGCACTAATATCTGATATTTTAATTACATTATACGCTTTATATGTATTTATATTAATAGTTTTATCTATAGAATTATATATAACAACATCATCAGGGGTTTTCTTATTTTTATATAAATAGTATGGTATAAGTCATGGATATCACGCATTTCTTGAATATGTCTGTCTATAACAATAAAATCTACTTTTAATAATTTTATTATATCAAATAAATTTATTGAATTAAGTTCAAATTATTTGATTCCAAAAAAGAATTCTATAATTTTGATGATTAAATAATTTAGTTAAATAAATATATTTTTAATAGAAACTAATAAATTTGAAAAATATATTTAATAATTTTAAATTACATTATAAAATAATAATTGATTTAAAGAGGTATTATAATGTTAAAAAAAATAAATGAGAAAGAATTTGATGAATATATAAATTTTGCTTATGAATTAGCAATGAATAAAGAAAAATGTTCTTATCCTATTTTTTATGATGGGATAAAAACAAAAAAAGTTTTTTTTGATATTGAAAAAGAATCTTTTAAATCAAAAGATTCTGAAATATTATTATACATTGAAAATAATAATGTAGAAGGTTGGATTAATTATTATTATATTGAAGATGATAAATATATTCAACTTACTACATTTTCTATTAAAAAAAATACAAATATAGCTTTAAAGGAATTTATACAATACATTAATAATAAATTCCATGACTATGAATTATACTTAGGATTTCCTCTAGATAATAAAGAAGCTATTAGCTATTTATCTACTAAAGCTGAATTAATAGAATCTTCATACAATAATGTACTACATCTTAATGATATTAAGTTATTATCTAATAATAAAAATATTATAAAGATTAATAGAGACAATTATCATTATTTTAAAGAAATACATACTGATACTAATTTATATTGGACTGAAGATAAAATATATAATGATTTAGATAATTGGAATATTTATGTTAAAGTATTAAATAATTCTCCTGTATCAGCTATATTTGCAACAAATGCAGATAAAGATATTCTCGAAATATTTGGATATTACCTAGAAAAAGATAATAAAGATAGTTTAAAAGAATTAATTGAAAATCTTATAAGTAATTCTTATGTAAATAAGAAATATATAATATTTTTTGAAGATAATAGTGAAAACGAAATAGAAATTTTAAATATAGGATTTAAATGTATAGGCAAATATTTATGCTATAAAATTAATACCAAATAAATGAGGTGAAAGAATATACTTTTACCTCTTTTATTTATGTTTTAATTGAACAAAAAAAATAAGGAAGTACAATTGTACTTCCAAATTATCTATTATCAACTTTTTCAGGATACATATCATGGAACATTAAACGTTGTTCAGCCATACGTTCAAACTTAGTATTTTCTCTACCCCAGTTTGCATATGGATCAATTGAAATTCCACCACGAGGTAAGAATTTACCCCAAACTTCAATATATCTAGGATTTAATAATTTCTTTAAATCCTCCATGATTACGTTTACAACATCCTCATGGAAATCTCCATGATTTCTAAATGAGAATAAGTATAATTTTAAGCTCTTACTCTCTACGCAGAATTCATCTGGAATATATGAAATATAAATTGTTGCGAAATCTGGTTGACCTGTAATTGGGCATAATGCTGTAAATTCAGGACAATTAAATTTAACAAAATAATCATTTTCTGGATGCTTATTAGAGAAACGCTCAAGTACTTCTGGAGCGTAATCGCTTGAGTAAGTAGTTTTCTTACCTAAATTCTTTAAACCTTCATTTGTTCTATCCATATTATTTCTCCTCATATTCAATAGGGTCTTTTACCCCATTAGCTTCAAAAGCTTTAATTCTATCTATACAAGTACCACATCTACCACAAGCCTTATCATGACCCTCATAACAAGACCAAGTTAATTCATATGGTACTTTTAAATCTAAACCAATTTTAACAATATCAGCCTTATGCATGTTAACAAAAGGTCCAACAACAGAAACCTTTTTACCACTGCCTAAATAAATAGCATCATTTATAGCTTTTGTAAATTCTGGTGAGCAATCTGGATATGCTTCACCAGCTACATCATCAGCATGTGCACCATAATAAATAATGTCACAATTCTTTGAAAGTGCAATTGAAGCGGCGCTTGATAAGAATAAACCATTTCTAAATGGTACATAAGTAGATAATGTACCACCATTTAGTTCTTGTAATTGTTTAGAATAATCGCCTTCTGGGACATCAATATCAGCATTTTGTGAAAGCAATGAGCAATTAGAATATGCAAATATTTTAGCTAAATCTAAGAAAATATGTTCTACTCCATAATAAGATGCAATTTTATTGCTAGCTTCAATTTCTTTAACATGCTTTTGTCCATAAGAAACAGATAAGGCTACAACATTATCCTTACCATATTTATTAATTGCCATAGCTAAAGCTGTAGTAGAATCAAGTCCACCTGAAAATAAAACTAATGCACGACTCATTATCTAAAAACCTCCATATTAATGTTACCTATACTAGATACAGTAACTGTCTTACTTCTCTTTTTAATACCACGAGCAGTAACACAAGAGTGGCAGCCTTCAATACGAACACAAATATCTTTAGAACCAGTAATCTTTTGTACGCAATACATAATATCATTACCAATACGTTCTTGTAATTGTAATCTCTTAGCACACATATCAGCAATACGTGCAAGCTTAGATAAGCCAATAACCTTACCAGAAGGAACATATGCAATATCAACAGTCATATCATACATTAATGCTAAATGATGCTCACAATGAGAGAAAATATCAATATCTTTAACTACAACAACATTTTTAGAATCAGTTAAATAATCTTCATCAAAGCTTTTATTAAACATTTCAGCTATCTCATCATTAGTATAATTCATACCTTCAAATTGTTCTAAATACATTTCTGCAGCACGACGTGGAGTATCAATTAAACCTTCACGATTTACGTCATCTCCAAGAGCTTCTAAAATTTCTTTAAAAGCGTGTTCAAGTCTATCTTTATCAATCATGTTATACTCCTCTCTTGTTAGGATCCCAAATCACCTTATGAATTTGAAGACATAATCTAACAGAATTTAAATTATTTTTAATTAAGAAATCAACAATGCTTGGTAATTCAATCATACCAAATACTGGTGAAATCATACAATTTGTCTTATTAATTAAATCGTACTTCTTCATAATTTCTAAAGCTCGATTTAAATCTTCTTCTGTACCACAAACAAACTTAACTGAATCCTTCTTTGTAACATAATCATAGTTAGTAGTATCCATCTTATGCTCCATTAAAGAAACAGGAAGCTTATAATCAAGTGTAAATGAAACATTATCAATATTTAAGAAATCCTTAATATTAATTGAACCATTAGTTTCAATTTCTACATTAAAGCCAAGACGTGAAAGTCTTGCCATTAATATATCAACATCTTTTTGAATTAATGGTTCTCCTCCTGTTAATGTTACATTTTTAACATTTTGCTTAACACAATATTCAACTATAGAATCAATTGATTCATCTGTCCAAACAGGATTTTCAAATGAATATTTTGTATCACAAAATGAGCAACGAAGGTTACAATTAGAAAAACGGATGAATGTCGCAAGTTCACCTTGTTTTAAGCCCTCACCATTAATTGAAACGAACTTTTCTATTACTTGCATGAATATACTGCGCAATTATTAGGTGTTTCATAAACTGCGACATGTGAAACACTATATTTTTTGCTCATTTCTTCATAAATAAATTTAGAAAAATTTTCAGCAGTTGTACGGAAAGGTACAATTCTAAGTAAGAATTGTTCTTGTAGCATATTTAATAATTCTTTCTTTAAAGAATTTTCTTCAACTATAAATGAATGATCAAAATAATCACAAAGTTCCTTTAAATCCTTCTTAATGATATTAAAGTCAACAACCATACCATTATCAGTATCACCATTAATAGTAAGAACTACTCTCCAACGATGTCCATGAATATTTGCACATTTACCATTATAGTTTGTTAAGAAATGTGCAGCATCAAAACTAGATTCACAAGTTAATTCAAACATAATTGCCTCCAATAAAAAAAGTGTCTATAATAGACACTAAAAATAAATAAATGGAATACAAAAAACATTTTGTACTCCATCATAAAACTAATTCATTTAAAATGTCCTGGTTTTGTTTAACGACAGGATGGTACAAACGAACTGTCGTATTAAATTTATAGCGAATTTAATATATCACTTTTATATAAAATAGTCAATTATTTTCTTATAGCAACAGGTATATTTGCTAATTCTAAGC
>JAEELC010000155.1 GCA_016288675.1 Acholeplasmatales bacterium
ACTCTAGTTAATGAGTCATTATTGTCAAACATATGAGCACCAATTATTGCATTATAGAACTTAATATCTTCAATATGATCTGCATTAGCAAATGCATAATCTCCAATAGTATCAATTTGATTTGGAATAATTACATTTACAATCGAATCAGCATTGTTAAATGCGTATTCACCAATTGTTGTAATATTAGAATCAAATGTAATCAAGCTATCAGTATTATTAGATAAATTCTTCCAATTTACTAGACTTGTTGCATTTTCAAATGTATGAGGAGCAATTTCAGTTAGTAAATTACCTGAATATCTAATTTCTGTTAAGCTAGTTGCATTAGCAAATGCGTATTCACCAATACTTGAAACTGTATTAGGAATAATTAAGTAAATATTTGCTGTATTATATTCACTCTTTTCAACATAATCCTTTAATGTTGAATTATATTCATAGTGATCAACAGATACACCATTGTCATCTCTATGATCACCAACAAAGTTAGTCATACCATAGAATGCATAAGCACCAATTGTATCAAAGTTTGTTGTTTGAGCAACTCCACCTACAGCAATGGTTCTTGAATTAGGAATAATAATATCTCTAATATTCATACAGTTCATAAATGCACCATATGAGAATTGAGTATCATTAGTTATGATAACCTTTTCAAGAGATTCAGGAATATAAGCTGTTACAGAATGAGTTGCATCATAATTTTGAACAGCGGCATATGAACCAGTATTTTGAATATATCCAAAGATATAACCAAATAATTTTTGTTCAGCTGTAATTGTATCTGTTATTCCATCATTATATGAATAACCAACGAATGGCAATTCAATAGATATTAATGATGTACAACCTGAGAATGCTGCATAACCAATTTCATGACAACTATTAGTTACAACTACTTCTTTTAAGAATTCACAACCATAGAATTGCTTAACACCAATAACATCATTAGTAATTGTTAACTTTGTAATATCTGAGTTAGCAAATGCTGAATTATCGATGTCTTCTAACGTTCTTGGTAAATCAACTCTAGTGATACCACAATTATAGAATGCATAACGACCAATATAATACAAAGTAGAAGGTATAGTGACATTTACAAAATTACTCATATTCATGAATCCGCCATGTGAAATATAAGTTTCACCAGCTTCAGTCATGTTAAATGATATTAATTTTTCAGGAACATAGAATGTATACCACTTGTCCGCAGTTGGATTAACTTCTTCCTCACCTGGTGCTGGTTCATCTGAATTTGAACATTGACGAACTTCAAATTCACCATCATGATCAGTTGAACCAAAGATATAACCACTTAAATACTTTTCATTATCATAGCTATATGGAGCATATTTTATAATATTATCTTCTTTAAATGTTGGATACTTTGAACCACCAAGGAATGGAACGGAAATACTTTCTAGATTTATACAACCATCAAATGCACCTTTTTCAATTTCAGTAACAGAATCATTTACATAAATATGTACAAATCCTGTACAACCAAGGAACATTTGTTCAGATAATGTAGCATTTTCAAATTGTACCTTATAATTAGCTTTAATTGGCTTAGTTAAAGCTACATAATCTTTTGTAATACCATTTTTTTCCTTACGGATATTTTCAAATTCTTCATTTGAATGTGTTTCAGATGAACCAAGAGAAATATTATATTCAAATGCGTTTCTACCAACAATAGTTACATAAGAAGGAATGAATAATTCTTCTAAGGCTTCAGCATGTGAGAACATGTAATCACCTAAGCTATTATTATTGATATTTAAAGTCTTAAGACTTGTAGCATATTCAAATGCATAATTACCAATAGAAGACTTACCAGCAATACCTAAATTAGCATTAGTGTTAAGTTCTACAATACTTGTTAAGTGAGAGAATGCTTTAGCGCCTAATGTTGTTAATGAAGCATTAAGATTCATAACACCATTAGTATCACTATTATACTTAGCTAAGCTTGTGTTATTTTCAAACGCATTATTCATGATATTAGTAGCTGAAGAGTTAGTAAACTTTTCAATATTAGTTTCATTTTGGAATGCGTATGAACCAATTGTTGTTTCATCTGTTAATGTAATTTCTGTTAAGCTTGAAGGAATATAGAATGAGATTGAATTTTGTTCAACTAATGCTAATTGATCATATTTATTAGTTAAATCATTTTCATCAGTATATGTATATTCACCTAAGCTATTAGTACCATTACCAAAGATGTAACCAAATAATTGAACATCACGACCATTATTAGCACTAGACCAAGCTTCACTACCAACAAATGGTAAAGTAATATTAGTTAAATGAGTAGTTCTACCAAATGCAGCATAACCTAAATGATTAACTGTATTAGGAATTACTAGATTATCTAGACTAGATGCATTATAGAATGCATAATCATTAATACTTTCAACACTTGCAGGGAATGTAATACTATCAAGTGCTATAGCATTTTCAAATGCTGCAGTATCAATAGTCTTTACAGTATCTGGAAGTATAACATTGTTAAGCTTATAACAATTTCTAAATGTATTATTATTAATAATCTTAATTAAATGATTTCTAGATGCTTCAGCCTTAAATGTGATAGTTTCTAATTCATGGTTATCATTAAATGCATATGCACCAATTGTTTGTACGTTAGCAGGAATAGCTATAGTAGCTAATGCAACACAACCATCAAATGCATGATCTTTAATTGTTGTTAAAGTATCAGGTAAGATAATACTTGTTACATTAACAAGGTTCATACAAGCACCATAACCAATTGTATTATCACGAGTTAAGATTACCTTAGTTAATGTTGTAGGAACATAGAAATCATAAGAAGTAGTTCCATTATATGTTTGAACTGTTCTAGTTAAACCTTGTGGCATTGATGCACGAGTAGAACGTCTTTCAGCTTCAGCAGTAATTTGTGCAATTGTTTGAGCTTCTTGTAAATATCTATTAACTAGATTTCTTAAAGCATTAGTATTTTCAAGTTCTGGATCTTCAGCAAGAATTTCAGCAGTATAAGCAGCTCTAAATTCTTCTTTAACAATTTCATAATTTGCAGCAACTTGAGCTCTAAAGTCTTCTTCAATTACTGTAGCTCTATATGTTTCTTCACCAAAGATATAACCAAATAATGATTCTTTTGAATCTGAAACATAAGTATGTCCACCAATAAATGGAATTGTTAATTGTTCAAGAGCAAATGTTTCTGCTAATGCAGCATAACCAATTTGTTCCATACCATTATCGTTACCAGTTTGATTTACTGTGAAATTAATAGACTTAATATTATCACAGTTATTAAACATATATTCTCCGACAACTTTGTTATTGAATATTATCATAGAATCATCAGCATTGATAAGGGCGTCATCATTATCAAATGCATGTGGAAGAATAGTTGTAACTTGCACAGGAATAACAATTCTACTTAATTGTGCAAGATTAGCAAACATATATTCACCAATAATATTTGATTTAATATCGATATTTACTAAATTGTCCATATCAGCAAAGATATATTTACCAAGAACACTTGTTGTTTCATTAATACTTTCAGGAGTAACTAGAGTAGTCACTCTATCCATATTTGCAAATGCATAATTTCCAATATCAACTAATGATTCAGGTAAAATTAATGCTGTTTCAGGACTTATATTATCATAAGACAATGTTATTTCTTCATAATTAACATTTTCAATGCTTGAATTAGCAAATGCATAATCACATAGCTTTGAAATAGTATTGAAGTTAACATTACTGAATTTTTCAGTATATACATTAATGAATGCACCAAATCCTAAAGCAGATTCATCAATGATATTAACTGTTTCTAAGCTTAATGGGATATATGATGTAACATAATTAGTTAAATCATAAGTTTGACGTGCTGAAGCTACATCATAACCTAAGAAGTCTTCATAATCTAGAGTTGTACTCTTAGCAGTATTATATTTACTAATAGCTAGAGTTACTTCTTCTGTTTCTGCTTCATCATTATATCCAAAGATATAACCAAATAATGTTTGTTCAGAATCTACATTATTGTACTTATGTGAACCTACAAATGGAATTGTTAAAGTCTTTAATCCAATTGTATGTCCAAAGGCAGCATATCCAATAGATTCAACAACGTGACCAACATTTACATCTTCTAAGCTGTAATCAAAATAGAACATATGATCACTAATTAGACCATTATTAAATGTTATATACTTTAAGTTAGAATCATAAGCAAATGCATATGAACCAATATTAGTTAAATTAGCTGGAATTACTAATGTTTCAATTGAAGTATCATTAGCAAATGAATACTTACCGATAGAGACAAGTGAATTAGCTAAATTGATTCTATTACCATTTTCTTCATCATAGTTAAAGTTAATTAAGCTTGTATTACCATAGAATGCATAATCAGAAACATTAGCAAGAGTTATTGAATTAAAGTTTTGATACATAGATACATTCATGAATGCACCATAACCAACTGTATCATTAATTACTAAATTAATTGTAGTTAATGAAGCTGGAATATAGAATGTAAATTCATAATTATTATCTAAAGTACTTTGAACATTTTCTTTATCTTTAAAGCGTTGAACTACTGCTACTTGGTCAGTATCAGAAGTTTCACCAAAGATATAACCGAATAATGTTTCTTTTGAGTTTGTATCAAATACATGTTTACCAGCAAATGGAATAGTGATTGTAGCTAGATTAGAATCTAAGCTAAATGCACCATAACCAATTGTAGTTAAACCATTAGTCTTATTTGCTGTAGTATCCATTGTAATTAACGCATCACAATCTGCAAACATATAATTACCAATATGCTTATTGTTAATTGTAATACTGCTTAAAGTGCTACATTTATAGAATGCATAATCTCCAATAGTACCAGTGATATTTACCGGAATAACTAGTGTTGTTAAAGCGTCGCATTCTGCAAACATATATTCACCAATGATCTTATTTTCAAATGTAATAGTTGTAATACTATCACTATTTTCAAATGAATGAGCATCAATACGAGTTACATTTGCAGGAATATTGATTGATACTAGAACACTAGATTCACTAAATTCATAATCACTAATCCAACTATTTTGAATTAAAATCTTATTTAATGAGTCAGATTTAGCAAATGCGTAAGCTCCAACATTTTCAACTTGAGGTGTAATATTTAAAGATACCATATTATCATTATCTTCAAATGCATGTGCACCAATGTTCTTTACATATGTTGAGATGTTGTAGTTATAGTTAGCATCATGATCTAAATATACCAAACCAGTAAATTCAATACTACCGCTATATGCTGAATTAGTATAATTATATGTAAATCCCTTATTTTGATAGAACGCATAATCATCAATTGTTGTTAAGTTCTTAGACTTATTAATAGATACATATTCTATCATTGGTAAATGGCTTAATGCACCATAACCAATTACTGTTTCATCAGTAATAGTTAAATGAGATAGCTTAACTGGAATATTATAGCTTGCACCCTTAGAAACATCATAATATTGAGTAACATTATAAAGATCTGAGTTGTTAATAGCTTCATTTGCGTAGTCATAAGAACCATCTGCATTAACAGTATAATATCTTACTTCTTCAACTCCGAAGATATAACCAAATAATGATTTTTCAACCTTAGTATTTCCACGTTCTTGTCCTACAAATGGTAATGATAAGTTTTCAAGGTTAATCATACCTTGTAATACACCCTTACCTAAGTATTCAACAGAATCAGGAATTACTAATGTAGAAATTGCTTGATTATTTCTAAACGCATAATCATCAATTCTCTTAATATTTGTCTTACCAGTAGTTTCATCTACTTGATAAGTGATAGATGCTAAATTGAAGCATTCATCAAATGCATGTGCACCAATTGATACAACACTTGAAGGAATAACAATATCTTCAAGTAATGAACAACCTTGGAATGCGTTATCTTGAATTTCAGTTAAAGTATCAGGTAATACTACTTTAGTTAAAGAGAACATTTGGTTAAATGAACTATATGATAATACAGTTTCATCAACAATTGTTACATCAACTAATCCCTTAGGAATATAGTAAGTAATAGTATTTGAACTACCACCAGCATATTTTTGCTTAACAGCATAATCATTACCATACGTATAACTATCTGTACCAAAGATATAACCGAATAAGGCTTCTGTAGAGCTTGAGTTAGATCTTTCTTGTCCAGCGAATGGAACAACTAATTTTGTTAAGCTAGATAAACCATTAAATGAACCAGTACCAACAAGCGTACATGTAGTTGGAACAGTTAATTCAGTTATTTGATATAAATCTTTAAATGCATGTGAGCCAATTTCTTCAATACCGCTATTACCACTTGTTTCAAATACTAAACCATTTCTAGCCACTGTATCAACAACATTAATACAGCTTTCAAATGCACTAGGTTGAATTAGTTTAACATTTGCAGGAATAGTGATTTGAGTAAATGAAGTACAATTATAGAATGTATTAGCGTAAATTGTATCAATAGATGTAGGAATCACAATATTACCAAGACTAGTATTATTGTAGAATGCATCATGACCTATATATCTAATACCAGGGTTCATTGTAACACTTGATAAGTTAGTGTCGTTAGCAAACATGTAATTACCAATCTTATAACCATTAACAACAGCAGTTGTTAAATTATCAATTTCAGCAAATACATATTCATAAACATCACCTTGACCATTTGCAACGCTAGATGGTACAGTAATATCTTCAATCGAATTACAGTTGTAGAACATGTAATTACCAAGAACTACTAATCCGTCTTCAAGAGTTACATATTGTAACTTATCATTATTTTCAAATGCATGGTCTAGAACAGTTGTGATAGTATTTGGAATTGTAACAGATTCTAATTCATCATTTTCATAGAACATGTATTGACCAATGTAATTATTGTTAATTACAAGGTTCTCAATACCTTGGTATGCAAATGCATATTCACCAACAGTTACAACTGTAGAAGGAATATTAACATTTAGAAGCTTACCACGAGTAGAATATACATTTGTATTATTAACAACTTCATATTCTCCTCTTATATCAAAGGCATGCTCGCCAATTGTTTTTAAGCCTTCACGCATATCGAATTCAACTAACTCAAAGTTATTATAGAATGCATATCTACCAATTGATAATAAATTCCATGAAGAAGTTGGATCTGTTGTATCAAATGGAGATAACACTCTTTCAAGATAAACATTATTTTCAAATGCATAGTCTTTAATTGCACTTAAATTATATGAATAATTCATATCAATAAATGTTAATCTAGTATTTCTTACAGCATCAACTCCAATTTGAGTAGCATCTGTAATATATAACTTAGTTAATGACTTAGGAATTAGATAAGTCTTATTATTTTGAGTTACATTATAGAAATATGTTTGATTTTGAGTTAACTGTTGTGAAGTTAAGATTTGACTAGATAACGCTTGTGAGAAGAAATAACCAAGAACTGCCTCATCACCTGAAGCATCACGTGTCTTACCAATAAATGGAACTGTCATTTCTTCAATATTGATACAACCATCGAAAATTGATTGGCCTATAGTAGTAACACTTCTAATATGATCATCCTCATTGTTATAAGATAAGAATATCTTATGAACACTTAAGTTATTCTTAAATGCATAATCTCCGATAGTGATTGTTGATTTTGGAATGAAGATATAAGGCATATTAGTGTTTTCAGCAAATGCATAAGCACCAATTGATTCAATTGAATCAGGTAAACCAATTTCATTCTTATAATTACCGTTTTCATCTGTCTTAAACTTATAATCAACAAGTCTTGTTAAGCCATAGAATGCATAAGCATAAATATGACGTACATCACCATTAATCTTAATAGTTTCAATATAATTACAGTTACTAAATGCACCATATGGAATACCAAACATCTTAGTATCATGTATAATTACATTCTTTAAGCTCTTAGGAATATAATATGTTGTTGAGCCATAAGTAATGTCTTTATCTGTCTTACCCTTAGTTTGGTAAACTTGAGTAGCTGCATATGAATTAGTATATTCTGTCTTACCAAATAATGTACCAAATACAGATGATTCACCATTAGGGTTAACTGTAATACCAATGAATGGTAATGTTAATGTTTCTAGACTTGAACAGAATGCTAGGATATCTGTTGGAAGTGATAATACACTATTAGGAATTGTTAATTCTTTTAAGCTTGAAGCGTTATAGAATGTAACATTTTGAATCATTGTAATTGATTCAGGAATTGAAATATGTTCAAGATGAGTTGCATTTTGGAACGCACCACGAGCAACAATTGTTTCATCTGTAATTACAACATTCTTTAAAGCAATTGGAATGTAGAAATAATTACCTTCAGCACTAGAGTAAGCTTGATATGTTGCTTCGAACTTACTTGTGTCTTGTAATAGATTTCTAGTTTCAGCATCATCTGTTGATAATAATCTACCGAAGATATAACCAAATACAGATTCAAGAACACCGGAATTACCAATTTCTTGACCAATGAATGGTATAGTCATTGAAGTAATTGTTTGAATACCTCTTAATGCACCTTCTTCAATTGAAGTTAATGATGCAGGTAATACAAGATTTTGAACATTAGTTTCAGAGAATACATGATATGCTAAACGTTCAATACCATTATGAACACTCATGCTAGTTAAACCAGTACACTTTTCAAATGCACCTTCAAGAATTTCTTTAACATTAGCTTTAATTTCTAATTGTTCAATTCTTCTATCACGAGTAAACATATATCTACCTACAATTTCATTTTGTAAGTCGACATTTAATATACCAGTCTTTGTATAACCAGTATAATCCTTACCATAAACGAAGTTTTCAACTACACCTTCATTATTCTTATAACCAAAGCAATATTCAAATACATTATCGCCAATGTTCTCAGCAAGATATTGTGGTCCGATTACAACAATTGGTTCAGATAAATCACCATCATTATTATAATTTTCAAGGCTATAACAATGAGTAAACATATAGCTTGATAAATATGCAGTATTGTTAGTAACATTCTTTAAGTTTGTATTATATTCAAATGTATGAACACCAAATGAAGTAACACTTGATGGAATGACAACAGTTTCAATTGTCATATTATGACCAAATGCGTACGCACCAATTGATGTAACCTTATCAAGAATTGTTAATTCTTCTAGTTTCTCTAAATATTCAAATGTATGATTACCAATTACAGTTACATTAGGATTAGCATTTACCTTTTCAATCTTATTTAAGTTATAGAATGCATAATCACCAATTGTACCTATATTTAATGGTAATAATATAGTCTTCTTATCAGTAGGCTTTTCTGTACCATTTGGATAAATGTTATGAATTGAAGAATCTTGATAGAATGCATAGCTTCCAATACTGATAATACCATTTCCTGTAACACTATCAGTAGGATTTAAAGTGATATTTTCAAGATGTGTCCAATTCATGAATGCACCATAGCTTACTACAGTTTCATCAAAAATATCAACATCCTTAAGAGTTGTAATTTCAGTAATAGTACGCTTAGATGTATTAGATGCGCCTGGAGTACCAGCATAATATTGAGTAATTTGATTATTAGCATTAGTGCTATCTATACCAAATATATAACCGAATAAACCAGCTTCACCAGTTGAACCACGAGATGAACCAATGAATGGTAATGTGATATGTTCAAGACTAGTGTTAGCATTAAATGCACCACCATTAATAGTTGTTACATTAACTGGAACACTAATTTCTTCAATTGAAGTATTATATTCAAATGCATAAGTTCCAATTGTCTCTAGACTACTTGAAATACTTAAAACCATAAGGTTAGTTAAGTTTGCAAATGATCTATTACCAATAGTAGTAACACTATTATTTAATATAACTGTATTAACTAAACCTAATCCATTAAATGCGAATTCACCAATTGATGTAACATTTGCTGGAATTATAATAGAGTTTACAACTGGAGTGCTTGTGTTATAAATGTAGATATTTTGAATTGAAGAATCATTATAGAATGCATATGGATCAATTCTTGTAATACCTAAATTAGCTGTATCACTAGATGTTTGGTTAAGAATTACATTTTCAAGAGTTGTAATATTCATGAATGCACCATAACTTACTAATGTTTCATCATAAATAGTAACAGTCTTTAAATGCTTTGAAATACTAGATGTAATTTCTTTACCAGAACTATAATAATGAGTAATAACATTATAATCATTATCCTTTTCATAACTAAATGAAATTGTTCTGCTTAAACCAACAGGATAATAATCATCAGTTCTTAATGTAGTACTATTTTCAGGATAATAACTATGAGTCGAAGTAATTGTAATAGTTACTGTAGTTATATTACCACTTGTTGATGAACTAATAGTAGCAACAACAGTATAGTAATCATCTTGACTATAATTAGTCTTCTTTGTAATAGTTCTACCATTTGTAACTGTACCTTCAGTTCTAGTAATCTTAGAAACATCGTGTTGAGCAAGATATTTATCCATTAAATCTTCAGCAACAGTATTAGTATAAGTTCTAATGTCATCACTAGTGTATGAAGTATTATCAATATTATAATATGTAACATTACCAAAGATATAAGTTAATAAACCTTCAGTTCCAGAAGAACCACGGCCAGAACCAATGAATGGTAATACTAATGATTCAACATTCTTAGTACCACTAAATGCACCACTAGTAATAGTAGTTAAAGTTTGAGGTAAAACAATATTAACTAATGTTGAGCATTGTGCAAATGAGTAAGAACCAATTGTTTCAATTGTATTGTTAAGTACAATTTGATCTACATCATCTTCTGCGTCTGAATCATTTAATCTTACTAGAGAAACACAACGATAGAATGCACCATCACTAATTGTATTAATTACATCTACAACAGTTTCTCCATCTTCTTGATAAGAGTAACTACCTAAAATAGTTACATCAGTTAAATTAACATCTGATGAGAACATATAATTACCTAAATGCGCACCCTTAACAATAACTTTTCTTAATGATTCGTTATTTGCAAATACATAAGAACCAATTGTTCCACCTTCGCTACCTAACTTTTCATTAGTAACAAGGTTAATCATACTTGAACAGAATTCAAATGCTGAATTACCAATAGTTGTAATACTTGTTGGAATATAAATAGTATCAGCTTCTTGAGTTCCTGTATCACTTGGATTTGTCATTGTTAATAAATTATCACAATGGTAGAATGCACCTACTGGAATATTTGTAACAGCATCACTAATTACAACGTCAGTTAATGCTACGTCATGAGCAAATATATAAGCACCTAAGTAATTAGATTCAGTTCTTACTGTTCTTAAATTCTTACAATAAGAGAAGCTATATTGACCCATCTTAGTAACAGTTGCAGGAACTGTTACACCAGTTAATGCGTCACATCTATAGAATGAATAGTCTTCTACAGTTGTTACATATGAAGGAATATTAATAGCTGTTTCTTCATCTGTTTCACCTAAATATAATAGCTTAGCAGCATGGTTGAAGATACCTTTAGTTAAAGTAGTTAGATTATGATTATCAATTACTACTCTTTCAAGTTCAGTGCATTCATTAAACATGTAATCACTTAAAATTGATGAATGAATAATTGCAGTCTTTAATGTTGTACAATCTGAGAATATATAATTACCAAGATAACTAGTCTTAGTATTACCAACATAGTCAATAAATGTACCACCATCAATACTTGCTGGAAGTTCAACTTCTTTTAAATTTGAACAACCTGCAAACGCATATTCACCAATAACCTTTAAAGTAGTTGGGAATGTAAATTCAGTTAAATACTTTAAGTTATAGAATGCATAATCTTCAATTACTTGTAGACCATCATGTAATGAAATGCTAGTTAAGTTTGGACATTCTGCAAATGCATTATCACCAATACGAATTACTGAACCAGGTACATTAACATTTGTTAAGTTTGAGCATCCTTTAAATGCATAGTCATCGATTAATGTTAATCCATCATTGAATGTTACAGTTGTTAAGCTTACAGCATCCATAAATGCACCAACAAGAATCTTTGTGACATCATTACCAAAATTAATAGTTGTTAAGGATTGACTACCCTTAAACATAAAGTTATTAATAACACTTACATTAATATTAATAGTTTCAAGGCTAGTTAAATATGCAAATGAATCTTGACCACATTCAGTATTATTACCAATAGTTACAACCTTAACTAAAGTTGTTCTATTAAGTCTAGGATTAATACTAAATGCATATTCTCCTACTTCAATTGTAGTATCAGCTATTGTAATATTATAGTTATTATTTTCTATATCTTCAGTACTAGAATTGAAGAACTTTAAATTATTATCATTATAGAATGCATAAGCAGGAATCTTTTGAATAACACCATTTTGATATACTATTTCTAATTCAGTATCATCCATAAACATATACTTACCCATTCTAAAGTATGTATTTGTTGTATCTACTGTATAATAAATAGTATTTGATGTAATTTCAAATGATAATTCTAATGTATTATCATTTAATAAATAATACTTATTATCAACTACAAAGCTTTCAGTTTCACTTGCGATATAGTAATTATCATTACTAATTGTAAATGCCAAACTGTAAGAATCATCATCATTAATATAATATGATTTACCAGCTTCAAATGAAGTAGCTTCCACATATTCATCATTAATTAATTCAAAGTAAGTAACATTTAAGATGTCAAATGCCTTATTATAATTATTACCAGTTAATGTGTAATATGAATATCCTTTAGAGAATGATGTAGCAAGTCTAACTTGATAATAAGTCGTATTTAC
>JAEELC010000156.1 GCA_016288675.1 Acholeplasmatales bacterium
AATCAGGTTGCTGAACCTGAAACTATGCATAAATACTGGAAAGATTGGATATTGATAGATAATCAAGGAAACATCGTTTAATGGGAAGAATTAAATCTGCAACAAGAAATATAGCATTTGGATTTATTGGGCAGGCTGCTACGCTGATCTTGTCTTTTGCTTTACGTACCATTTTTATCATGCACTTAAGCGAAGACCTTCTTGGCGTCAACAGCATGTACAGTAATATTCTTTCTCTCCTGAACATGGCTGAGCTTGGAATAGGAACAGCCCTTAACTTCAGCCTTTACGGTCCTGTAGCAAGGGGTGAAAAAGAGAAGATCAAATCCTATATGCAGCTGTATCGCAAGGCTTATCGCGTGATCGCTACAGTTGTGGCAGTTGTAGGTCTTTTGCTGGTACCATTCCTTAAGTATCTTGCCAAGAACCCGGGAGATGTATCTGAGAGAGACCTCACACTTTATTACCTTATCTTCTTGTTTAATACAGTCAGCAGCTACTTTGTAGCCTACAAGTACAGCCTTGTAAATGCTGAGCAAAAGAACTACATTCAGACCAATATTTTAACTATTACCAAGATCGTTACAGTAAGTATTCAGATTGCAGTAGTAGTAATAACAGAGAACTTTTATCTGTTCCTTTTGACAGATGCGGCAGTGCAGCTGGTTCAGAAGGTATTTGTATCAATATATCTGGACAAGAAGTATCCGCTTCTTAAGGAAAAGAACATCGAGCCTCTGGCTAAGGCAGAGAGCGATGAAGTCTGGAACAAAACCAAGGCCTTAGTTTTTCACAAGGTAGGTGATGTGGCAAGACTTCAGACAGATGCCATTATCATTACTTCTTTTATCCAGGTAAAAATGGCTGGATATGTAGATAACTACAATCTGGTCCTTAACTCAGTATCAAATTTTGTAAATATTATTTTTAACTCGGTTATTTCAAGCTTTGGAAATCTGATCGCCACAGAGTCCAAGCAAAAGCAGTATGAAATGTTCAAGGTTTACAGGTTCTTTGCATCCTGGATCTATGGATATTCCTGCGTGGGATTCATGATCCTTTTGACACCTCTTATCAGGATATGGATCGGCGATAAGTGGGTGCTGGTTCCAGCAGCGGTATACTGCATACTTACGGATTATTACTTCAAGGGCGACAGAATAGTCCTTAGTAACTACAAGACGGCAGCAGGTGTGTTCGAGCAGGATAAGTACCTGGCCCTCATTCAGGGAGCAGTTAACCTTGTATTATCAATTGCTCTTGTACAGACACCACTTGGAATCGTTGGTATCTACGTAGGAACTATCGTGTCAGGACTTATTGCAAATATCACCAAGCCTATAATCATCTACAGGGCCTGCTTTGATATGGACGCCAGCAGCTACTTTATTGATTCCTTTAAATATATAGCTAGTTTGCTGTTTGTACTTTTATCTTGTCACTTCATAAGTCTTAAAGTGCTGGCAAACTTAAATATATTTACTTTCCTGATCATGGCAGTGATCATTACAGTTGTCTTTAACGGAGTTTATTTTATTCTTTACGGCAGAAGTGAAGAGTTTAAATATCTTTTTGGCAAGTTGCGTGAGAAGTTGGTGAGGCATTGAGATTTGTGACTATGGTCACAAAAAGAGGGAGACTCGTATGGAAAAAAGCTTCAATGAAATGTACCAGGAGATAGTAAAAAAGGCTGAATCTGAACTTGATGACATTATGAATGTGTCGCTTATCGACAAGATGAAGGACACAGCCAAGAAAGTAATGGGAAGATCTGTAAGGACCAAGGACCCACTATTTTGGCCTTCAGGAATGCTGATGCTGGGACTTTTGTCTGCAGCAAAGGATAGGGTCATAAGACCTGAGATCATGGCCCACATTTCTGCTCATACAGACATGTGGCTTAGAGATTATGACGGCAAGATTGACTTTGTAGATGATGCTCTTGCTGGTTACTGCTTTGTAAAGAGCTATGAATATACACAGGAGGATAAGTACAAAGAGGCAGCTGATAAGATTGCTGACTTTATTGCCAAGACTCCAAGGGATAATGATGGCTCTGTTATCTACAATCCTGGCCGGGATTCAACAAATATCTTTGCTGATGGTGCAGGGCAGGTTTCTATGTTCATGGCGGCTTACGGCGAAGCTTTTGGAGATTCTGATATTTCTATTAGTGCTGGGGCAAGACTTAGCGCAGCCAAGCAGATCAAGAACTTTTATAATCATGGAATAGATAAGAGAACAGGACTTAACTACCACGGATACTCCATGGAAGAAGGTACCAAGAAGGGACTTCTTGGATGGGGCAGAGCCTTTGGATGGCTTTTTATGGGTATTACTGAGGCAGCAGTTGTGCAGGCTAAGGCCAGCGTACAAGGTGCTCCTACCAAGGCAGAAGCCATTGCTGAGGATATCGATGTAGTTGAGATATATAGAAATATCTGTGAGATTGCCCTTGATTACCAGAGATTTGATGGTGGTTGGAGCTGGCAGATGCAGGCTGTTGAAGGACATATCGATATGTCTGCAACTGGCATGATCGCATACTGTATCGCAAGAGGTGTTAACGCTGGAATCTTTGCAGATTCAGCGGTTCCACCATTAAAAGAAAAACTTGCCAAAGCCCGCGATTGTATGATCGCTCACACCAAGGATGGCGACGTCCTTGACGCCCTTAGTTCTTGCGACGACTTCGGCGTTCATTACCAGACCTACGGCGCATACCCATGGGGCCAGGGAGCTGTACTTGCAGCCCTTGCTGAAATTGGTGAATGATTTTTGAGCCCTAGGGACGGAGGTTAGGGCTCATTTTTTGAACCTAGGGGACGGGGTTAGTGGTCCATTTTTGAAGATGCTCTTGAGCTCTGCAAAAGCAGGGCTCTTTTTGTTGTTGCACATGAAATAGTATTGTGATATATTATATGTAGTAATCAATACTACATGAAATGATTTATAAAACAACATTCAATATATCGATACTTTTCGTACGCAATGGAGGAGACTATGAACGCAAAGGAACTTCAGAAATACTTTAAAGAACATCTCGTACCATCCAAACTTTACAAGATTGGAGGCGCGCATAAGAACAGAATATGTCTTGCAAAGACTGAAAATGGCTGGTCTGTTTTCTTCCAGGACAAGAAAGAAAAAATTGGGGTAATGAATTTTGTTGATGAGGCTTCAGCTTGCAACTCCATGAAGGACGAGCTTAGAAAGCTTATGGAGCAGATGTATGGAGTAACATGGGCTCCTGCAAGATAAAGATTAAAAATAATACCTCTGTCTTATTAAAGACAGAGGTTCTTTTTATTTGCCGCAATATATCTTTATTGCCTGATATGTAAATGCACCGGTTCCTTTACCGCCAGCTTTGTCGATGTTCTCAGTAAATTCTCCGCCACCATCATAGACTTTTCCAAGACTATACAGTATGTCGTTTGTACATGTGTAAAGATTGTCAGTTATATAATCCTTCATTTTCTGAACAAGCTCTTGCGCCTCATCGCAAGCAGGATCCAAATCTTTGAGCTTACCCATTTCCACAAAAAGCTTCATGAAGTTTTCCATGACCAAGTTGTCATGCTCTTTTGTCCAGCCCTTAGTCTTTTTAGCGTATTCTTTATACTGAGGAGTCTGCTGCCACTGCTCTTTAGCTCTTTTACTATATTCATCGAGCTTGCTAGAATCGAACACAGAAAAATCAAGCTTTGCATGCTTAAAGCCGATAGTCTGCATTGTTCTAGCTACCGTGATAAGGTTTTCTATATGCTCTTTCTTTAGTTGTAAGAGCTTTATCTGCTGATCAAGAGCTTTATTCCTATCAAAATCTGCGCTGTTTACTATAGCCTGGATGTCCTTTAGTGGGAATTCAAGCTCCTTAAAAAACATGATCTGCTGCAGTTTTTGAAGTTCTGCCTCGTCGTATAGTCTGTATTTTGCATCTGTATACTTTGCAGGCTTTAACAGGCCTATTTTGTCATAATATTGAAGCGTCCTGACGCTTACTCCAGAGAGCTTGCTGACTTCATGTACTGTCATCATGTCCAGAAATCCTCCACTTCGTCTAGTATTTCTTTGGCTGGGAGTATTGTGGCTTCTTCGATTGGAACCCTAGTCTTCTCAAGATAGTGCTTGATCAGATAATAACCAGTCGCGTAACCAGCACAATATGGAAGCCCTACCTTTGGGAACTGCTGAATCTCAGCCATTTCATCGCCGTAAAGGTATGATGTGATATTGTCAAAGCCAGTCACTTCAAGGCCATCGTGAATTATCTCTTTTATAAGTGGCATCAGCTCCATATCTGTCTTGGTAACCCATGGGCCAAGGAACTCCTCACCAAATATAGTTGTTGCGTAGTTCTCAGCAAGGCCCTCACTTACGATCATCTCAGCAAGGTTGATGTCATTTGTCCACTTGACGAACTGATATCTCACGTTGTGGTTGGTCTCATGAGTCAGGGCAGAAGGGAGTCTTTTTATAGTCTCCTTTGATGGCACAAGCCATGCCATGATGTAGCCAGGAATTCCGCCATCTCCGCAGTAGCCTTCGTTCATAACTGTGTACGCATTAGTTGGATTAGCCAGGAAAAGAGAATACAGATAATCCGTTACTTTCAGTTCTATACCATGTTCTGTAAATCTTTTAAGTGCTGTCTCTATAGCGCTCTGGCAATCATCCCAGATCTTTTCATCAGATAAAAGAGCTATAGAACCCTCGCAGCTACTATCTACAGCTGAAGGTGGCATGAGACCCATCCTATTATTGGCCATGATAATGTCATATCCACCGGGATGTGTGGGCTTAAGTGGTATATGATAGCAATCCCACTTTCCCATAAATGGCATCATCATTTCATAGCGGTATATATCATCTTTTTTATCTTGCTCCGCCAGCATGATCTTTGTGTAGATATCTGGCGAATAAACTCTGCTTACTTTCATAGTCATCTCCTTGAGTAATAATATAAACTATTACGTAACGTCAGAGTCAACACTTTTTGTAAAAGAAATTAAAAAGAGCCCTGCTTATACAGCAAGGCTCAAAATGAACAGATATCAGTAATTCTCAGCTTTTCTCATGAAGTAAGCCTGAGGGTGATTACATACCGGGCAGATTTCAGGAGCTTTAGGACCGATAACAATGTGGCCACAGTTAGAGCATTCCCAGATAGTGTCGCCATCGTCTGAGAAAACAAGATTTCCTTCTACGCTAGCAAGGAGTTTTTTATATCGCTCTTCATGCATTTTTTCAATTTCGGCGACTTTCTCAAAGAGGATTGCTATATCGTTGAAGCCCTCTTCGCGAGCTTTTTTTGCAAAAGAAGGATACATTTCTTTCCATTCATAGCCTTCGCCATCGGCTGCTGTCTGGAGATTCTCTGCGGTGGTGCCAATTCCAGCAAGAATCTTGTACCAGAGTTTAGCATGCTCTTTTTCATTATTAGCAGTCTCTTCAAAGAGCTTACTGATCTGAACATAGCCATCTTTCTTGGCTTTAGAAGCAAAGTAGGTATACTTGTTTCTGGCTTCAGATTCACCAGCAAAAGCTGCAAGAAGGTTTTTTTCTGTTTCAGTGCCTTTTAGTTCGTTGGTTCTTGGTTCCAGATTTGCCATAAAAAATCTCCTTTCTACGTGAAAAAAGAATATTTAGCATATGCCAATCTGCATAAATATTCAAAAACTACCTGTAAGAAAATTGTATCACAAGGAGTAATTTATTACAATCATTGGAAACTATAGTTCAAGTACATGTGCTATGACGTGACAAGCATACAGGCTCATGGCAAAGCGGCTTTGTTTCATATTGTCGTTGAGGTCAAAGAAAAAATCCTTATCACCATAGCTTTTTTTAAAGAATGGAGAAAAGCAAAGATCCCACTCTCTTAGGTACTGACCGGTTTTCTTGGTGTAGCAGTTCTCTGCAGTAGCTTTTTCTCTAAAGTCCTTATCTACAAAGCCGGCAATTGACTTATGGATCGCCATATCCTCTTTCGGAAGATAGTAATAGTCTTTGTAATTTGAATAAAAATACTTAAGCTCCGTCTCATAGAGAGGAACTCTAAGGATAGCTTCGTCGCCTTCAATCTTGAAATAGCACCCATCAAGGTTTCCTGAGAGGGATGAAGGAAGCTTATATCTTAAAGACAGCTTCATGTATACTTCAGTCTTTTGCTGACCATCTATATCATCGTAGTAATTAGCCTGAACTTTCCTAGCACGGAGAGGCAAAAGATCAAGTACTTCCTCGGAAGTAGGAATCTCTGCGTCTGTTCTGATGGACACATCTGGCATATTTGAAAATGATAAAAAGAATGCTCTATAGCGGAGCATAGGTAGTAGTTCAAACATGCCCTTAACATCCTCAAAATTGTGGAGCATAAGGAGTTTAAGTAGCTCAGAATCCTTGGACTTAGTGTACTGCTTGTAGATAGGGATGAGCTTACCGCCATCGTATTTATCTTCACGCTGAATTCCAAGATAGAGCTCA
>JAEELC010000157.1 GCA_016288675.1 Acholeplasmatales bacterium
TAGTACCACAAATTATTTCAAGAGGATTATCTGTTATATCAGCAGAAACAATATAATCATCCTCATCTAATTTCATACAACGTACTTCTTTTGTGAAACGAGAAACACTAAATTCCGAAATTGCTGTTTGCTTAATAATACCATTATGAGAAGCTAGTAATACTGTTAAGTTCTTATTGAAATCTTTTATATCAAAGAATTCAACAAAACGCTCGCTTGCATCAATTTGACAAATATTATTAACAAATTCACCTGTATCACGAGTCTTACATTCATCAATTTTATAAACTGGTACATATACAAAGTTACCTTTGTTAGTAATACCAATTAAAGTATCCAGTGTACTTACTTCCTTTTCAAAAATAATAGAATCCTTATCACTTGTAGTATTTACACTTGATGCATTATAGCTCTTTAAAGAAATTCTCTTTAAGAAACCAAGCTTTGTAGCAACTACAATATTCTTTTCTTCTAGAATTAAATCAGATTCATCAACTGATAAATCAGTAACTTCATCTTCAATTACAGTTCTACGAGGTTGGTCAATCTTACTTGCGACATCCTTAAGTTCTTGTTTAATAACCTTAAGAAGATTCTTTTCACTAGATAATATCTTATCATATGCTTCAATATTATTAGTTAATGTGTCATGTTCGTTGTGTAATGCAGTAACATCTGTATTAGATAAACGATATAATTGCATAGCTAAGATTGCATCTGTTTGAATTTCTGTAAATTCAAAATTAGACATCAATTTTTCTTTTGCATCTTGCTTATTTAAACTCTTACGAATTGTTGAAATAACTTCAGATAGAATAGAAACCATCTTAATTAAACCATCAACAATTTCAAGTCTATGTAAGTCTTTAGCCTTTAAGAAGTTAGTTCTATTTGTAACTACATCTTTTTGGTGATCAATATAAGCATCTAAAATATCTAATACACCTAAGCGTTCAGGACGCATATTACGAATAACAACCATATTATATTTAATATTAGATTGTAAGTTAGTATTCTTAAATAAGTATTTAATGATAGCGTCTTCGTTTGCGCCTTCTTTTAGATCAATCGCAATACGAATACCATGTCTATCAGTTTCATCTCTTACTTCTTCAATACCTTCAACCTTATGGTCAATTCTTATTTGTTCAATCTTTTCAACAGTTTTTTGTTTAACTGTATCAAATGGAATTTCAGTAATAACAATACGTCTTTGTTTCTTACCAAAATCTTCCATTTCAAGTTTTGATTTAACAACTACTGTACCACTACCAGTTAAAAATGCTTCACGAATACCTTGTTTACCCATAGCAATACCACCAGTAGGGAAATCAGGTCCTGGCATAATTTCTAGCAATTCATCAATAGTCATATTAGGATGATCAATTTTATAAATTGTCGCATTAACAACTTCATTGATATTGTGTGGTGGAATATATGTTGCATAACCTGAAGAAATACCCATACCACCATTAACAAGTAAGTTAGGGAAACGAGCAGGAAGAACAGTAGGTTCCTTTTCTTCACCGTCGTAGTTATCAATCATTTCAACAGTTTTCTTTTCAATATCTTGAAGTAAATAATCAGCTTCACGAGTCATGCGACATTCTGTATAACGGCTCGCAGCAGGACCATCGCCATCAATTGAACCATTGTTACCTTGTAAATCTACAAGTCTAACACCCATTTTCCAGTTTTGTGACATATGGACAAGTGCTTCATATATTGAAGAATCACCATGTGGGTGATACTTACCCATTACGTCACCAACAACCTTAGCACATTTTTTATATGGAGATGTAGATACAAGCTTTAATTGACCCATACCAAATAAAATACGTCTTTGAACAGGCTTTAAACCATCTCTTACGTCAGGAATTGCACGTTCTTGAATAATAGCTTTTGAATAACGTGCAAAACGATCTCCAATAACATCTTCTAGCTTTGCCACTTGGAAGGTTTCATTTGCAAATTTATCAAGCTCACTAATGATATCTTTTTTCTTTGCCATATCTTATTCCTCCCCTTGTGTTAAATCTAATTTATCGATTTCATATTCATCCTCTAAAGAGAATTGAACATGGTTTTCAAGCCAATTTCTTCTGCGTTCAGCGTCGTCTCCCATAAATAGGTCAACTTCACCTTCAGCCTCATCAAAGTCCTCAAGCTTAACTTGAATAAGAGTACGAGTTTCTGGGTTCATTGTTGTTTCCCATAATTGTTCGGCACTCATTTCACCAAGTCCTTTGAAACGAGATATTAGCACATTATCTTTATTAAGCTTCTTTAAAATATTTGCTAATTCTTCTGTAGAATAAGCATATTTCATAAAGTTATTCTTACCACCCTTATTAGTAACTCTAAATAGTGGTGGTACAGCAATATATACTCTTCCATCTTCAATTAATGGGCGCATATATCTAAAGAAGAATGTTAATAATAGAATTTGAATATGAGCGCCGTCATCATCAGCGTCAGTCATAATAATGATCTTTTTATAATTTGATTTTTTAACATCAAATTTATCACCATAATCAGCACCAATTGTATAAATCATTGTAGCAATTTCTTGGTTTTGTAATGCTGATTCTTCTGTAGCTTTTTCAGTATTTAATACTTTACCACGTAAAGGTAAAATTGCTTGATAGCTTCTATCTCTACCACTCTTAGCTGAACCACCGGCAGAATCACCTTCTACTAAGAAAAGCTCATTAATGTCCTTATTCTTTCCTTGAGCAGGGCTTAGTTTAGAACTTAAATTTAGTTCCTTCTTGTCCTTCTTATCAAGACGAATCATATTCCGTGCTTTACGAGCAGCTTCACGAGCTTTAGCATTCTTTTGAGCCTTTTCTACTACGGCTTCAGCTAAAGCCTTATTTGCATGTAAATAATCAGTTAGCTTTTCATACAATACATCTTCTACAGCACTCTTTGCAAGAGGTGTACCTAATCTTCCTTTTGTTTGTCCTTCAAATTCAAGTACTGATTCTTCAACACGTACTGAAACAATACCAACTAAACCACAACGAAGATCATTTCCTTCAAGATTAGCATCCTTTGTAGAAATTAAATTAAATTTTCTAGCGAAATCATTAAAAGCTTTTGTAATAGCAGTCTTATAACCAACCTCATGGCTACCACCATCACGAGTACGTAAGTTGTTAGCAAATGAAATTAATGTTTCATCAAAGCCTTGTGTATAAGCCATAGATACTTCTACATCAATAGGTCCTTCTGTTCCTTCAAAATAAGTAACATCACTCATTAATTCTTTATTTTTAACCATATCAGATACGTATTCTTTAATACCATCTTCAAACTCAAATTCATCTTTTTTGTTTGAATTATGATCAACTAAGCTCATTTTTAATCCTTTGATTAAATAAGCTCCTTCTTTTAAACGTTCCTTAATAGTATCATAGTTAAAAATAACTGTTGAGAAAATTTTTGGATCTGGTTTAAAAGTAACTACAGTACCAGTTTTACGAGTTTCTCCTTTATCAATAACATCATGAACCTTTTGACCACCATTTTTGAATTCAATTTCATAAATGTGTCCATCTCTCATAGATGTAACCTTCATATATGTAGATAAAGCATTTACAACCTTACCACCAACACCGTGTAAACCACCTGAAACTTTATAACCTCCAGCTTGACCAAATTTACCACCAGCATGTAGCATAGAGTAAATAACTTCAAGAGAGTTTTTTCCTGTTTCATGGTTTATACCAACTGGAACACCACGTCCATTATCACTTACAGTAACAGAACCATCAGTATTTAATTCTACTTTAATTTCTTTACCATAACCAGCTAAAGCTTCATCTATAGAGTTGTCTACTATTTCCCAAATTAAATAGTGAAGACCTCTAGCATCTGTACTACCAATATACATACCAGGTCTTTTACGAACTGGATCTAGTCCCTTTAGGACTTCAATTGTGTCTGCATTATAATTATCTTTAGGCATAATCAATACTCCTATAATTTTTTCTAATCTAATTTAGATTTTAGCATAAATTAAGCGCTTTAACAAATAATTATTGGGCTTTTTATTGTTATTTTAGATAAAAATGATATAATTTAATTGAATTTATTTCAAACAAAAAAATTAATAAAAATAATCTTAAATTTTGTTTATAAAATAAACAAATTTAAAGGAAAAGAGATATATTATGGTTTTATTTAGTACACAACAAAATGTCCTAATTTCTATAATGTTTATGTTAATCTCTTACCTTATAGGTTCAATTCCATTTGGACTTATATTTGGTAAAATATTTAAACATGTAGACATTAGAAATTATGGTTCAGGAAACATTGGTTCTACCAATTCAATTCGTACTCTTGGTAAAACAATAGGTATTCCAGTCTTCTTATGTGAAGTACTAAAGGGAGCCCTAGTAATTTTATTAGTAAGATATGTATTTGACACAAGAATCTTTGATAATCCAGTACCATTAATTGTATATGGTTTCTTTGCAGATATGGGTCATTTATTCCCAATCTATTTAAAATTTAAAGGCGGTAAAATAGTAGGTCCAAGCTTAGGTATTGTATTAGCACTTACACCAGTTGGAGCAATTGCATGCTTAATTTGCTTTGTAACTATTTTACTTACAATAGGTTATGTATCTATTGCTAGCTGTTCTGCTGCTGTAACTGTTGTAATTGCTGCATGGATTCAATTTGCATTAGGTAAAGATTATTCAAATGATATGTTAAATTACCTATGGGGTAATATCGAATTACTTACTGCAATTCTTTATACAGTACTTGCAATAATAATATTTATTAGACATATTTCAAACTTTAAGCGTTTAGCAAACGGAACTGAAGCCAAAGCTAAAATTAAAGTTCGTATGGAAGAAAAAGCGAAAGCTAGAAAAGAAGCTAAAAAAAATTAGAAAACGAAAAAAGTTCTTCATAATTGAAGAACTTTTATTTTAAAAAAAATAGGCTTTGTTAAGCCTATTTTTTCATTGTTACTTATTATCTTCCATTTGACGCATAACAGCACGAACTTGCTTTTCAGAAGGAGTTCTTCCCATTTGGCTCATCATAGCACGAACCATCTTTTCGCTCATAGGAGGATTCTTCTTTAGTTCACGCTTAAATACATATCTTGAAGCGAAGAAACCAATTAATAATCCTACAATAAGACAAACTATAACTATACCAGCAACAGAACCGCCAGTCATATTAACATCTAATAACATATTTATATATCTCCTATTCATAATACTATACCTATTTTACTTTAAAGCTTAAATTATTTCAACAATAATCGACTTATTTAGTTGAAAATAAACCCTGAGCAAAGTATAATTAATTTAGGAGGATATGATTATGCCAAGAAAAGTAACAGACACATGTATTCAATGTGGTGCTTGCATCAACGAATGCCCAGTAGGTGCTATCACAGCTGGTGATACTCAATCTGAAATTAATCCAGATGAATGTATCGATTGTGGTGCTTGCCAAGCAGTTTGCCCAGTACAAGCAATCATTGAAGAATAGTTTATTAAAAAAGAGAACCAGGAAGGTTCTTTTTTTAATATACCAAATTTTCTTTCATAGAATAATAGTTATCTTTACCAACAATTACATGATCAAGTAAACATACATCTATTGTATTTAAAGCTTCTTCTAAATGAATAGTAGCTTCAATATCACTTTCACTTGGAGTTGTATCATTAGAAGGATGATTATGTGAAACAATAACTAAAGGACTTTTTAATAATAATGCCTTCTCTACAATTTTTCTAATAGGAAAATTGACATGATTTACATCACCATCACTATATTCTTCAAGTCTAATAAGTTTACATTTAATATTTAAAAATAACACAAAGACTTTTTCATAATTTAAAGTACTAACTCTAGGCCTAAGCATATTAAAGACCTTATCCTTAGTATCAACAAGCTCACCACTATTATAAGAAACAGTAGCTCTTTTAAATAATTCTATAGAAGAAATTATTTGGATAGCTTTCGCTTCTCCTATTCCTTCATAATTTAACAAGCTAAAATAATCCAGATTTAATATATCTGATAAATTATTTAAATCATTTAAAATAGAATCAGCAATTTCAATAGCGTTTAAGTTTTTAGTACCGCTTTTTATTAAAATTGCAAGAAGCTCACTATCGCTTAAATTTTTAACACCACGAGTTTTAAGTTTTTCAGTCGGCTTTAAATAATTTTTCATCTCTTTAATTTTCATAAAAAAACACCTCACTATTTCATAGTAAGATGTTCATAATTTTACTTAATATTTTTTCTTAAACTTGATACAAAATGTAATGAACCAACAACTAAAATAGGTTCATTTAAACTTAAGGCGTATTTATAAGCTTCTAATTCATCAAGAATTAAAGTCTTTTTAATAGGAACCTCATCCATTAAAATATTAGGATCTTTAGCACGAGGATCATCAATAGTTGTAATAATAAAGCTATTAGCTATTTCAGACAATTTATCGATAACCTTATCGCTTTCTTTATCTGAAAGAGCAGTATAAATAATATTATATTTAATATTAGCATCAATTTCTTTTAAGGAATTAACAACTTCATTAATAGCAGATATGTTGTGTCCTCCATCTAAAATAGTTAATGGATTATTATTAATAAGCTCTAGTCTTCCAGGCCAGAACATATTTAATAATGCCGCTTCTATTTCTTCATAAGTTGGATGAGTTAATATACTTAAAGCTTTTATAGCTAGACTAGCATTTAAAGCTTCAAAGGAACCTAATAGATTAGTTTCATAGAAAAC
The DNA here is from genome assembly GCA_016288675.1 of Acholeplasmatales bacterium. Taxonomy (GTDB): domain Bacteria; phylum Bacillota_I; class Bacilli_A; order Acholeplasmatales; family Anaeroplasmataceae; genus JAEELC01. The sequence continues at coordinate 6,784 of JAEELC010000157.1, forward strand.
ATTATCTAGCATAAAGCTAGTCTTGTTAAAAGACGATTTAACATTTAAATCATCTTTAGAAATAAAATAGCATTTTGTATTTTTTAAAGCGCAATCTTCTTCAAATTGCTTATATAATGATTTTTCTACGCCAGTAACTAATATAGAATTTCTTTTAACAATACCAAGCTTATGACTGGCAATTTCTTCTAATGTATTTCCTAACACCTTCATATGATCATATCCTACTGAAGGAATTATAGAACAAATAGGTTCAATTACATTTGTAGCATCTAGCTTACCACCAAGACCACATTCAATTACTGCGTAATCAACATTCTTAAGCTTAAAATATAAGAATCCAATTAATGTAACAACTTCAAAAAATGGAACAATATCATCATAATCATTATTATATTTTTCAATGATAGGATAAATAAAATTAGTTAAATTAAGAAGCTCTAGATCACTAATTTCTTCTTTATTAACAACTATACGTTCATTAAAGCGAAGAATATAAGGCGATACAAAGCGACCAACATTATATCCTTGCTTAATTAAAATCGAAGATGTAAATTCAGCTGTAGCTCCTTTACCATTTGTACCAGCTATATGAATTGTTTTATAAGCTTTTTCTGGATTTCCTAAAATATTTAAAAGCCTAGACATACGATCTAAGCTTGTTCTTTTTTCTTTTCTTTTAATATGTTCTATCCAATAAATGGCATCATTTGCACTATTAAACATATATACACCCTTATACTTCTGAATTCTTTAAATATTCATTAAGTTCCTTATGATTAATTATTCTAACACCCTTAAATTCAAGTTCAGAATAAATAAATCTAGATTCAACATTATTTTTATAATAAACCTTCTCTTTTACATTTGGATATAAAATTAATATTTTATTAATTCTTTTTTCTGAATCATCATTAGTTAAATTTAAAAAATCATCAATATCAATTTTAGTACCATTAATATCAGTAGGTTTATTTAAAAGACTAAAATTATAATCACTATCTACATGTAATATCTTCTTACGTGTATTAGTAATAATCTTAAAATAATATTTTGCGTAAGTAGTTTCTGCATAAATATCATAAAAAGAATCATCTTTATAATAAATATTAATAATGTTATTAAGATTTTCTTTGATTTGATTAAATATATTATTATATTCTGCTTGTTGCTTACGCTTATTTAAAGCGTAAATTACAGCACCAA
>JAEELC010000158.1 GCA_016288675.1 Acholeplasmatales bacterium
AATCGCAAGAATTGTAGGGAACATAACATCTCCACTTGTTTGAAGAGTTCTAACCATTACAATATTTATCGCTCTACCTAATTCAAGTGCTATTTCAATTAACATTATTTTCTTACCAATTTGAAGTAATGCTGGATCAGTTACATCAAATAAACCAAATAAGAAATCACTTGTTAAGAAGAATATAGTAGCAATTAATTCACTAACAATAAGAGCCATTATAGTGGTCTTAATAACAGTCTTTTTAGTCGCTTCCATTTCACGAGCACCCATTAATTCTCCAATAACTACTTGCATAGCTTGAGAAACAGCGCTTGTAAACATATATGTAACCATCGCAAATATAGCTGCATATGTTTTAATATTACCAATACCTATACCAAAAGCTTTATTAGCTTCTGCCATAACTATTCCATTAATAACAATTTGAATAATAATTTGGCTAGATTGATATGATACAGATTCACCACCACTTGGTCCACCAACCTGAATAATCTTTTTAAGCATTTTCTTAGAATTTAAGAATTCTTTAAATGATAATTTGACTTTAATATTTTTAATAAAAATAATTAGCATTAAGACAAATCCAATTAAGCGAGATAATGCACTTGATAAGGCTACACCAATAATAGGATGTGTAGATTTAAAAACAGAAATAAATATATAGTTACCAACAATATTTAATAGATTTACAATAATTGTAATAACCATTGAACTCTTCATATTATTATTCGCTTTTAAAAAGCTAGATAATGTGGTTGACAGCAATTGAAATACAACAGTACCTCCAGCAATCATAGAATATATTAAGGCGTCTTGATATGCTGCATCAGGAGTATTTATCCAATGAAGATAAAATCTAGAAAAGAAAAGAATAATTAAAGAAAAAATAGCGCCTGTAATTAAATTGAAATAAAAGGCAGTTGAATATACTTTATTTAAATTCTTTTGGTCACGAGCACCTCTATATTGACTAATTAAAATAATAGATGCTGCTGATAAAACTTGGAAGCTAGTAATAACCATATTAATGACAACACTAGCATTAGTAATTCCGTTAACAGCGTTATCACCAACAGTAGGTTCAGTCATCTTCTTAATCATAAATTGATCTGAATAACCAACTACAAGCTGTAAGAATAATTCTACAAAGATAGGAATTGTTAATAATAACAAATGCTTAGTTGAAATAAGCTTTCTTTTATATGTTTCCTCCATAAAGAAATCAACTCCTTTTTTACCGTTACTTATTATATACTATTTAAGTTTTATTACAAGGTAATTTTACAAATATCAAAAGAAAAAGCGTATACAAAAGTATACGCCTTATAATAATTTTCCAAGAGTAATTATTATTCTACCACTCTTAGATTCTCCACCTATTTCTAAAACCTTCATCTTACCTTTAGTCTTAACAGAAATAGTATCCATATTATTAACATTATGCACCGGATTTAATTCCGTACGAGCATTAATTTTAACATTGCCTGCTTTAATTAATTCCTGTGACTCTTTTCTAGATAAATTAAAGCGTTCAGAAATAATTAAATCAAGTCTAAGACTTGCTACATAATATTTCTTAACATCCATATTAGGAGTAAAATCTCCTATAATATTATCCACATTTATTAAATTAATTGGCTGATGATCAATTACTGTTAAATTATTCTTTAAGAAATCTTCCATTTCACGAGATACTGCAATATAAACGTTTCCTTCACGTGAAATATAGATATCACCAATCATATTACGTTCTATTTGTAATCCCATAATATTTCCAAGTAAATGACGATGATCTAATGTAATAAATTTCTTATTATATTCTATTTTAAGTAAAGAAATATTAAAATCAGGTTCAATAGGAAAAGCTGATATTACTGCTCTTTTATATTCATCAGATTCAGATATACTAGAAAAATATAAAGATATATCATCTGATTTACCTATTACATATTCAAGTAATTCGGCTTCTCTTAAATTTAGAAACTTTGTTAAAATAACCTTGTTATTTCTTAAAACGTTTTCTTTATATGAAATAAATCTTTTAACAATTGGTTCTTCTTCATCACTATAAAACATTAGTTATTATATTGCTCCTTTTCTTCCATAAGAGCTAAATACTTTTCAGCAACTTCTTCATATTTTATATTAATTTCATCTAAATCTTTTTGAGCATCAATTAATATTTGATAATCACTAGGATTTGATTTTAAAATCTTTTTTAGTTCAGCAATTTTTAAATCATATTCTTCAATTGTCTTTTCAGTTTGTTCAATCTCTCTTTTTAACTTACTAGGAAGAGAAGTATGACGAGGCTTATATGTTACAGAAACATTTTCTTTTGCTTGATTAGATAAATCAACATTTTCTAAGAAATCAGAAAAGCCTCCATTATAAGTTAAAATGCTACCATTTTTATAATATAAAATCTTATCCGCAATATTATCTAGGAAATATCTATCATGAGATACACATAAAACCGGTCCAATAAAGGAATCAATATATTGTTCTAATATTTCTATTGTATAAATATCCAAATCATTAGTAGGTTCATCTAAGATTAAGAAATTAGGATTCTTAGATAAAACTTTTACAAGCTGTAATCTTCTTTTTTCTCCACCTGATAAACTCTTCAAAGGAGTATATAAAAGTTCACCATCAAATAAGAAATTATTTAGAAGCGCTCTAGCAGTTAAAGTACCATCAAGCGTTTCGATAGCATTACTTTCTTCTTCAATGTATGCAAGTACAGTCTTATCAGAATTAGGTAATTCAAAATGTTGACTAAAATAACCAATACGTAGTGTTTCGCCTTTTTCCATTACACCAGTATCAAATTTTTCTTCTTCCATTAAACATTTAAATAAAGTAGATTTCCCACATCCATTATCTCCTACAATACCTAAATGATCAGTACGTAATACATCTAAGCTAAAATTTGAAAACAATGTCTTATCATTATAGCTTTTAGAAACATTTTCAAGTTTTAAAATCTTATGTCCTAAATAGCTTGATACAGAATTAAATTCAAAACCTTTTTGTTCACTAAATTTAGTTTTAGATAATTTTTCATAACGTTCTATACGACTCTTAGATTTAGTACGGCGAGCTTCAACACCTCTATGTAACCATTCAAGTTCAGCCTTTAGATACTTTTTTAATTTTTCTTCCTGATGAGCCATTTGATTAGCTCTTTCAGCTTTCATCTCTAAAAAATGAGTATAGTTAGCTTTATAAGAATAAATTTTAGCTTTATCAAGTTCTAGCATAGTATTACAACATTTCTCTAGAAAATATCTATCATGAGTTACCATAAGTAAACCGTGCTTATACTTTTCTAAATACTTTTCCAAATATATAATCATATCATTATCTAAATGGTTAGTAGGTTCATCTAGAATTAAAAAATCTTGATAAGTTACTAAAACTTTAGCAAGTGCTAATCTCTTCTTTTCTCCACCAGACAAATTATTAACGATACGTTCTGGATCAAGCTTCATTTTAGTAATGACAGCATTAGCTTCATAATCATTGATAGGATGTTCTTTTGTTCCTTGACTCATTACATAATCTCTAAATGTAACACCTTCAGGAATAAAAGGATCTTGTGGTAAATATGAAATAATCATATTACCACTTTTAATAATTTCTCCACTCTTTGGTCTTTCATCACCAATAATTAATTTTAATATAGTTGACTTACCAATACCATTAACTCCAACAAGACCAGTTTTATCTTGATCTGTTAAAGTAAAATTAACTTTTTCTAATATAGGACGTGTAGTATAACTAAAATCTACATTTTTGAAATCTATAATCATTTAAAATCACCTGTTTAATTGTAACACAAATATATTTATAAAAAAAGAAAAAGCTTCCTTATGAAAGCTCAATATCTTATTCCTCAACAGTTATATTATTTAATTCTACAACTTCAACCTTACCCATTTCTAATTCACCAAATGTGTAAGAATAATCTACTGTATGTGTTCTTCCAAGTGGAACACTAAATGTAAATAGTTTTTCAGTAAGAAGCGCCAATGTGCCTCTACGTTCAATATTTTTGTTACGAGTCTTATGTTCAATGACTGTAATCTTTTTCCCCTTGTACTCCCCTAGTTTTGAAATTATCTTGGAATAATCTAATTCAAAAGTGGGTCCTGTTTTCATGCAAATTTCGCCTCCAAGCTATCCGCTTGTATAAATTATAACATTTTTTATAAAAAAATTCAAGAGTTTTTAAATAAATAGACTATTCTATTTACAAAAAATACCTAGACAAGCTAGGTATTTCTTATTTAATTATATCAGTTTTATAATATAAGATATCAGCAGAGCCTTCTTCAGAGTCACTATAAGCATAATATCCTAAACGTGTTCCAATCCAACGTCCAGCATATGCTGTTTCTTCATTTATAATTTTATAATCATTTATAAGCACATTATAAATTAAATCATATATATTTTTATTTCTAAATTCTAAATTTAATTTAATTAATGGCTTATTTAATTCTAATGTTTCTATCCTTTTATCTATTTCCTTAAATTTACCACTAACAACAGAAACATAATATTTATCATTTTCTTTATAAAAATCTAAAGCTTTATATATTTGCCCCATAACAGCAAAACCTATATGATTCCCATTTTTTAAATTTGTTAAATCAATTAAAGTTTCTACATCAAATTCTAAAGCTGGAGTATAAGTATATAAAGAATTTTCAATTAAATTAATTTGATCATTATATAAGCTTTTTTTGCATAAAAATCTTAATTTGTAATCAATTTCATAAAAATCAGATATGTTAGATGGATGCATCCACATATTAGATAATTTATCGCCTTTAAAATCATCGCTTACTTTCACACTGTAATCAGAAATAATATCCACCGGATATTTTTCTTCATCAACTGGTGTACCACATAAAAGTTCATCATTTATTTTTCCACAAAGTGGCCAATCATGCACAAACTTAGCTGGTTGTAAATGAACGATTCTACCATAAGCTCTTTTATCTTGAAAATGAATGAATGCAAAATTTTCATTTGAATCATCAAGATCTATTAACGCTCCTTGATGAGGACCGTTTACTAAAGAATCGCCTTGGAATAAAACTATCTTTGATTCATATGGTCCGTAAATATTCTTACTTCTCAAGCATGTTTGCCAGCCACCTTTAACACTACCTGCAGGACACATAATATAATAATAATCATTTCTAAAATAAAATTTAGGGCCTTCTATAGTTGGATTATTATTATGACCATCATAAACTATTTTATAATCACCTATATTATGATCTAAATCAGGTGTAACCTCATAAACACCTATGCAAGAATTAAATCCAGCACGAGACTTAGCAAATCCAACTGCCATATAGCATTTATCATCAACCCAAATAGGACATGGATCCTCAATTCCATAGCCTTTTATTATTAAATGTGGTTCACTAAATTTAGAGTATATATCTTTGGAATGAACTTCAAAAATACCTCTATCTGGATCAGGATATATTATATAAAATAATCCATTATGATATCTAATTGAAGGTGCCCATACACCCTCACCATGACGTACATTATCAAAATGCTTATCTAATTTAAATATTGCATGATTAATAATTTTCCAATCAACTAAATTTTCACTTTCTAAAATAGGAAGACCAGGTAGCATATTAAAAGAACTAGCTACCATATAAAATTTATCCTTATATCTTATAGCATCTGGATCACTAAAATCAAATGGTAATATTGGATTTTTATAATTCATTAACTTCTACCTCCATATTATCTTTTAAATCAAATGTAAGAATTTTATTATCAATTTTTCCTTTAACCAATATAAATACATATAATCCTAAAAAAATTATTCCTACAACAAATGGTATATGCCATGGGAAGCTAATATATTCTAAAATAGGTACACCTACAGATGTACGCATTGCCATATAATTAGCATCTCTCTTCATACTAAATATAAAGCTTAATACAGCCATAATCGCAAATAATATAAAAGATATTTTTATATCTTTCTTAAAATTAGTTTTATGAATACGAGCTAAATTTATACTAGTAAGTAGCATTAAACCGTGGCTTATCATAGATTGAATAGACATAATATGGAATCCACCAAAGCTTTTAAATATCCACAATGGATATAACATTACGCCTAATCCTCCATAAAATGATATGCACATTATAGCAGGATAAAAAATAGTTAACCCACATAATATTAAGATTGGGAAAAATAAACAAGCTTGATTACAATAATCAAAACGAATAAAATGTTCATTTGGAAAATAAATTCTTAACCAAACAATACGTAATAATTCTAACAATAACATAGTAAGAGATATTCTCTTTTGAGCTTTTTCTAATCTTTTAGAGTCATAATATCTAGTAAAATAAGTAAAAAGTCCCATAAACAAAAATAGAGATGTAGACATAATAATATGTTCTTTTGATAAGATTCCAAAGCGTGTCGGTAGGTTCCCAACATTTAAAACAGCTGTTTGATATTCTCCCCAACCTATATAACGATCATAAATTGTTTTAAAAAAATCCTTAATGTTCATTTTGTATGCTCCCTTTTTGTGATAAAATATGTTTAGCTTATAGCTATTTAAATTATACATTAAAAAAGGAGTTATTTAAATATGAAAATAATGGTAAGAATCCATGATTTAGGAAAAAACAACCCAAAAGCTTTAGCACACCAAGCTCGTATGATAGGCT
>JAEELC010000159.1 GCA_016288675.1 Acholeplasmatales bacterium
ATATGACTAGTGAGATGATGGCTGAGTGTGTTAAGATTAATAATCATTCTAAAAAGCTTGAAGCTAGTGGGAATATGACTTTAGAACGTATTCGTGAAGTATCAAGTCTTGGAGTTGACTATATTTCAATTGGTGCATTAACTCATTCTGTTAAATGTTTCGACATTTCTTTAAAATTTCACTAATTAAATGGGCATATTTTTACCCATTTTTTCTTTTCTTTTATATAAAAAAACACTAAAAAAAATCCTTTAGGTAAAGACTAAATTTAAAGGATTTAAAATTTTGAAATTAAAATAAAAAAATGTTGTTTACATTTAAAATTTTTAGTTGTAAAATTATGCTAGTTATATAGAATATCTAATGGATAAATAAAGCTTTGTTTGTACTAAATAAGAATTAGATATTATTAAAAACGAATATTTTATTTTTTTAGGAGATTGAAAAATGGCTCATAAGATATTAGAGTTAAGAGGTATTCGTAAGGAGTACGGACAAAACGTAATTCTAGATGACTTTGATCTAGCAATTAATGAAAATGAATTCGTTACATTCTTAGGACCTTCAGGTTGTGGTAAAACTACAACACTTCGTATTATTGGTGGTTTTGAAACTATGCAAGCTGGTGAATTACTACTTGATGGTGAGGATATTGCAAGCATTCCTGCTTACAAGAGACCAATTAATACAGTATTCCAAAGATATGCATTATTCCCACATCTAAACATTTATGATAATATTGCGTTTGGACTTAGAAATAATGTATATTCTAACGTTTATGATATTGGTACTATGGACTTAATGGCTGATGCTGGATTTGATGAAGAAGAGATTGATTCATTAAGCCGTAAGCTTAGTCATATTAATAAGCCTAAAGATGTTAAAAATTATGTAGTTGAATATTTTAAATCACTATCTAATTACTATAAAGTATCAGATTATTTAGATAGTATTAAGAAGGAATACAAGAAAGCTACATTTGAACAATATTCTACTGTTATTTCAAACAAGCTTAATGAATTAAATTTAGATTATCCATTAGATGGTAGTAAGTTCAAAGATACATGTTCTTCTTTATTAGAAAAGATTGGTAGTACTGATGTTTATTACCAAATGATTACTAAGATAACATCTCGTAGTTTTAAGGAAGATATTATTAGAAGAGAAGTATTAAATGCCTTAAAGATGGTTAATCTTTCAGGTTATGAAAATAGAAAGATTGATCAATTATCAGGTGGTCAAATGCAACGTATTGCAATTGCACGTGCTATTGTAAATAAACCACGTATTTTATTACTTGATGAACCTCTTTCAGCTTTAGACTTAAAGCTTAGAAAGCAAATGAGACTTGAGCTTCGTGAAATGCAAAAGAATCTAGGTATCACATTTATATTTGTTACACATGACCAAGAAGAAGCTATGGTAATGAGTGATACTGTCGTAGTAATGGATAAGGGTGAAATCCAACAAATGGGTCGTCCTGAAGATATTTATAATACTCCAGCTAATAGATTTGTAGCTTCATTCATTGGTGAAGCTAATATATTTAGAGGAGTTTACCCAGAAGCTCGTAGATTCCAAGCTTTAGGTAAAACATTTAAAGTATCAGCTCATGACTTTATGCCTCTTGATAAGATTTATATCATTGTTGCTCGTGATGACTTTGATATTTGTTCTGTAGATGCTGCTAAGTTTAATGGTATTGTTAAAAAGGTTAAGTTCTCTAAGAATGTCTATGAATTAACTGTTGAAGTTAATACAGAAGGTAATCCAACTATTATTGTTGAAACAGAAGATAAATATAATATTGGTGAAGAAATTGGATTTACTGTTGAACCAGGTAATATTTATTGCGAAGCAATTACTGAATCTCGTTCTAAGTTACTTGCTAACTATGATGATTGTAATATTATTGAAGGTCAATATTTAGGTAATCAACAAGTTTCATTCTACAATGCTGTATTTGATACATATCTTGTAACATTTATTCCAGGTGAAGTAGTAGATGCTGTAATTAGACCAGAAGATTTTGACCTTGAAATTGATAATCCTGATAGTGCAATTATTCAAGGTATTGTTACTAAGTCAGTATTTACTGGTGTTCACTTTGAACTTTGGGTTGATGTTGATGGTCAAAATTTATTAGTGGAAGATTATCAAAACGTTGAAATTGGTCAAAAGGTTGGTTTAAAGGTAGACTTCTATGAAATTCATTTAATGAAGGTAGAAGATGAATTCCAACCAGCTAAAATTCAAGAAATAAGACAAAAGGGTAGACTTATCTCTGATAAGATTGAAAATGAGGCATAACTATGAAACAATTTAAAAAGTTTGCCATTCCTTATTTTGTATGGTTAATTATTCTTGTAATAGTTCCTATACTAGTTATGACTGTGCTAACTTTTATGAATTCAAATGGTACTGATTTTTCTAGTGCAATTGGTTCTGTTGAATCATATAAGAGACTTGCAGATATTTCACTTTTTAAAGCCTTATGGAATTCATTAAAAGTAGCATTTTTCACAGTAGTAATTTGTGTACTACTTGGATATCCTTGTGCTTATTTCTTAAGCTTCTCTAACATTAAAAATAAAATGTTAGTATTATTAATGTTAATTCTTCCAATGTGGTGCAATTCAATGCTAAGAATTATCTCTTGGTATAAATTATTCCAAACAGAAGGATTACAAGCATTACATCTTGCTGGTAGTGAAGGTGCAGTTGTATTTGTAACTGTAACAACTTATCTACCATTTATGATTTTCCCTATTTTTACAGTACTTGAAAAAATGGATAGATCACTTATTGAAGCTAGTAAGGATTTGGGTATTAATTCACCTAAAACATTCCTTAAGGTAACATTACCTTTATCACTTACAGGTGTATCAAGTGGTGTAATTATGGTATTCTTACCAGCTGCGACTGGTTTTGCAATTTCGCAAACAATTGGTCAAGGTAAGGTTCAATTAATTGGTAATGTTATTCAAGCTGTATTTGAAAAGAATAACTATAACTTTGGTTCATTATTAAGTTTAATTGTATCTATCGTTATCATTTTATGTATTGTGCTATTCCAAAAAATCCAAGGAAAGCGTGGTGAAAACTAATGCTAGAAACTAAAGGTTTAAAGTATTATTTACCTCATATATTTAAAATTGCATTCTTTGCATTAGTTTTATTAATGATGTACATGCCTGTATTTGTCATCATTTACCAATCTTTTAATAAAACAGCAAATGCAATC
>JAEELC010000160.1 GCA_016288675.1 Acholeplasmatales bacterium
TATAAGATTGCATTCACAAAGACTGCAACTGGTTCAACAGGTGGACCAAGTTTATTCTCAATTACATTAGTAAACTCCCTAATTGTAGGTTTCACATCTACATTCTTAGGTGTTGCCTTAACTATTCTTGCAGCATATGCATTTGCTCGTATGGAATTTAAGGGTAAGAATCTAGTATTCTCAATTTTATTAATGACAATGATGGTTCCTGGTGAATTATTCACTATTACAAACTATATTTCTGTAACAGGATTTGGATGGCGTGATACATACATTGTTATGATTTTACCATTCTTATGTTCTATCTATTATATTTACTTATTAAGAAATAGCTTCAAATCTATTCCTGAAAGTTTATATAAAGCTGCAAAGGTTGATGGTTGCTCAGATATGAAATACTTATTACAAGTAATGATTCCATTATCAAGCCCAACTATCATTTCAATTACTATCTTAAAGTTAATTGCAACATGGAACTCATATATTTGGCCAGAATTAGTTAATACTCCAACTTGGCGTCTTGTTTCAAACTGGATGTCTACAGCTGGACAAGGTGGTGCAGGTCAACGTGTATCTGATGGTACAGACTACCCAGTTAAGCTTGCTGCTTCACTTATTATATCTATTCCACTATTTATTGTATTTATTTTCTTTAGAAAATATATCATGCGTGGAGTTTCAAAGAGCGGTATTAAGGGTTAAAGCATTTTGAAATTGTTATTCGCTTGGGATAAGGACAATTTCATTTATGTAATGTATATAAAAGTACAAAGGAGACAAAAAAACAAATGAAAACAAAGAAATTATTTGGAGCTGCAGCAATTACTGTAGCAGCTGCTGCTGTTTTAGCATCTTGTAACGGAAATAAAGGTAATGACAAGGCAGTTGTATTCTTAACTACTGCTGGTGACAACCTAAAGACAGTATTAGATGATGCTAAGGCTAAATTTGAAAAGGAAAACGATGGTTGGACTGTTGATATTCAAACAGGTTATTCTTATGACTCATTAAAGACTAAGGTAACATCTGACCTTACAGCTGGTGGACAACCATCATTAGCTTACTGCTATGGTGACCACGTTGCTAGCTATTTAAAGACTGGTAAGGTTCTTGACTTCAACACATTTATTAATGGTGCTGATGGTTTAACTGAAGAAGACAAGACAGACCTTGCTGCTTATTATGATGAAGGTACTGTATTCGGTGATTCAAGCAAGCGTTACACAATGCCAATGAGCAAATCAACTGACGCTGTTTACTATAATAAGTCAGTAATTACTGATGAATTATTAGCTAAGCTTGACATTGATTTCTCAAATCCAGCTAAGTGGACATGGGCAAAGATGTGGACTTTATGCTCTGAATTAAAGAAATTATATCCAAACTCTATTCCACTAGGATATGACTCAGAAGCTAACTGGGTAATTTCTTACCTAGAAGCTGCTGGTGCTTTAAATAACACTAAGTTATATACTGATGGTACACAATCAGGTAAAGATAAGATTGTATTCAACAATGATTCAACAAAGGCTATGTTTGGTGAATGTTGGGATAAGTTTGCAGATGGTTTATTTACAACTAAGGGTGTTTCTGGTTCATATACATCATCTCTATTCACTCAATATAAGAAGACTTCAACAGCTGCTGATTACAAGGGATCATTTATCTCAATTGGTTCAACAGGTGGTGCTTCACACCAAATGCCAGAAAAAGATGAATTTGAAGTAGGTCTAGTACGTACTCCTTCAATTGATGGTACTGAAAAGTCATTAAAGATGATTTCTCAAGGTCCATCTCTAGTTATGTTTGATCAAGGTTCTCAAGAACGTGCTAACATGACTTGGAAGTTCGCTAAGATTTTATTATCTACAGAAGTTCAAACTGCTTATGCTAAGGCTTCTGGTGGTTATTCTCCAGTTCGTAAGTCTGCAATCGATGCTGTATTAGCTGATCTAGACTTAACTACAGCTTCTGGTAGAGTTAATAAGCTTTGCTTAGACGTTATGGCTCAAGCTAAGGGTAACTTCTATACTTCAGATTGCTTCGACGGTTCTTCAACTGCTCGTACTGAAATCGGTAATGCTTTAATTACATTACTTAAGGCTCAAGCTAAGCCAGGTGCTGATAAGGCTTCAAATATTAATTCAGCAATTAAACAAGCATTAGATGAAACTAGTTACTATACAAAGTAATTTAAATCTAAAATAATAAAAAGGTAAATGATGAAAAAAATATTAAAATCATTATCCTTAGTAGCATTAGGAGCAGGACTTATTAGTCTTGCTTCTTGCTCTAAGGGAAAAGAAGATTCTGACATTACCGGTTCACTAAAACTAACTCGTTCTATCAGTGACAAAACTTTCTCTGAAAATGGTATTGAAGGTGCAAAGCTAGGTCATACAACAGATGGTGATACTTCTACATTTATTCTTAACAGCGGAAAAAGTATTACTGTTAGATATTTAGGTATCGATACAGCTGAATCTACTGCTGGTTATGAAAAATGGGGTAAAGCTGCATCAGTTTGGAATGCTAGCATTCTAAAAAAAGCTACTTCAATTGTTATTGAATCAAATGGTACTGAACCTGAACTTGATTCTAATGGTACTAGATATATTGCATATGTTTGGTATAAGACAAGTGATACAAGTGAGTACCGTAATTTAAATCTTGAAACAGTAGAAAATGGTTATTCTGCATATACTGGTTCAGCTTCAACAGTTAAATATAATGATACTTTTAATAAAGCTGCTCAAAAAGCTAAAGATTTAAAGCTTCATATGTTTGGCGATGAAGAAGATATCTATTATCCAGAAGAAATCAAAGATATCACTTTAAAAGAATTAAGCGAAAATCATGATAAGTATTATGACAAAGAGAAGGATATTCCTACTCATGTTCAATTTGATGCTTATATTAAAGAAATTAAGGTTAATTCTAAATTTGTAAATGCTACTGTTGCACAAATTGTTGACGGTAAAGAATATACTTATGACATTACTGTAGGTTATACAGGTAATAAATTAACAAATGAAATTTTTGCTTCATCTCGTGTTAAATACGGTGCATTAATTCATATTTGTGGATTTACAATGTCATCAGCAAGCATTCATGGTTTAATTGCATATTCAACAACTAAATCTAATGAATTTACTTACGTTAAACAAGCTGTTTATAACCCAGATTTATCTGGTTTTAAAATCACAAAAGTTGAGAAAGTTGATAATAATACAGTTCTTACAGCTAAAGATGATAAGAGCGTTGAAATTAAAATTACTGTAGAAAATGCTACTAAGACATACTCAGTAGGTCAAGAACTTACTGGTAGCGCTGAATTTGTTTCTAGTCTAACATTTAAGAGTAATGAAGAAAAATTAAGTACAAAATAAAAAAAACAAATAGAGGAGAAATTACAAATGATTAAAGTTAAAAAGGTATTATCAGTTGCTGCACTAAGTGCATTAGTTGCTGCTGGTTTAGCTTCATGTGGAAACGACCAAAAGGCTGTTGATGAAGCTGCAAAAGTTGTATTATTCGAAAAGGATGGATCTAAAGTTGAAAGCAACTTTAAATTACCTGCACAAGCAGTAAATAATGGTAAAACTTATGATCTAGAATGGCATACAGTTGATGAATCAAGCTCAAGCCTAATTTCATTCGAAAAGGTTGAAGCTGATGGTGATGTTGCTGCTTATTATAAGGCTGTTGTTACTCGTCCATCTTCTGATTCTGCTGATTATACAGAAGCTCAATTCTATGCTACTGTAAAGTATAAGAAGTCTTCTGCAGATACAGAAAAGTTTAAGGTTCGTGTTCATCGTCAATTAACTCCAGAAGAAGCTTGGGAAGCTTGGCTAACTGGTTCTGACGGATATGTAGCTTCTATGAATGGTTATGTAATCGCTAAGGTTGGTTATGTAGACAACTATAAGCAAGCTAACTTAATTGTATATGATGAAAATGGTAAGGGTGCATTCTTTATTTACAACTGCTACCTAGACAAGGATGTTTATAATTCATTAGAATTAGGAACATATGTAAAGATTGGTAATGCAAAGAAGAAGACTTATAACGGTTTAATTGAAACTGATTATGGTGCTTCATGTGTTGTTGATACTAATCATGCAAAACTAGATTTATCTACATTAGCTAGAAAAGATATTTCAGATGCTATTATGCGTGGTAAATCTAGCACATTAACTCCAATTCAAAGCTTACCAGTTGAAGCTAAGGGATTTGAAGTTACTAGCGAAGTTGAAACAGTTGAAACTACAGCTGGTAAGTATGGTACTACAATGACTCCTGTAGCTACTCTTAAGAAGGCTGACCAAGAAATTGATATCGTATTAATGGAAGGTTTAACTTCATTTGCTGCAGATGACACTAAGGCTATGGTTAAAGCTATTAAAGACAAGATCACAGCTGCTACAAAGACTGCTCATGGTACTTATGTAAATGTTAAGGGTACATTAAGCTGGAACTCTAAGCCAGTTATCGTTGTAACAAGCGCTGCTGATGTTGAAGTATTAACTGAAGCTCCTGCTCAAAGTGATTATGAACAAATCGCTGAAATTAAAACTGAAACTCTTGCAGAATTCAAAGATGTAATTACATCTAATTTTACAAAACCAGTAACTGGTAAAGATGGAGATGTAACATTTAAGACTGAACTTCAAGGTGCTGCTGTTGAAGGTATTTCAATCACTGATGGTGTTTTAACTGTTGTTCCTGGTGCTGAATTAAAGACTCAAGACGCTAAGGTTACAATTTCAAAAGGTGAAGAATCTATTACATTCACTGTTACAATTAAGTCTAAATTAATGACTGATGAAGAAAAGGCTCAAGCTGAACTTGATGCGATTAAAGATATTTCCTCATTTGGTGGTTCAATTGCATTAGCTACAAATGGTAGCTCATATTCAAGTGTTGCATTTGAATATAAGGTAGCTGATGGTGCTAAGAATGTTAAGATTGAAAATGGTAAGTTAGTTATTACTCCTTCTGCTGAAGCAGAAGAAGTAAAGCTAACAGTAATAGCTAAGTCTGGTACTGCTAGTAAGACAAAAGAAGTTAAGGTTAACGTTAATGCTCCATTAACTGTTGCTGAAGCATTAAAATTAACAGCTTCTGACAAAGGAACAACAAAGACTGTTTCAGGTGTTGTATCAGCTGTGAACGTAAGCTTTGATAAGACTTCAAAAAAAGTTAAGAATGTTACTATCTTTTTAGGTCTTGATAAGGATTCTAAGAAGGTTGCTGATAAGACAGTTCAAATCTATGGTTTAGATGATAAGAAGGACACTGTATTATCTGATACTTCTGCTGACGCATTAGCTTCATGGGTTGCTACAAATTATGGTATTGCTGTTGGTGATACTGTAGTTGGATTTGGTGAATTTACAATTTACCAAGACACTAAATATGAAGTTCAAAGTAATAAGAATAATAAAGTTGCAGTTACTATAGTTAAAGTTACAAAGGCTGCTGCTTAATTTAATCAATTATAGTTTTTGATATAAAATTATTTAAACGGATGGATAAGAAATTTATCCATCTGTTTTTTTATCAAATTATATATTTATATTCTTAAAATGATGGCTGATGCCATCTTTTTATGTTTATATGGTATAATTAGCCTATAGAAAGAGGTAATATGATGGATTTAGAAGAATATTACAATAAATTTAATGAAGATAAGAGACTAAAATCTCGTCATGGACAAGTTGAATTTTATGTTTCTTTAAAATACATATTAGAATATCTTAATAATGATTTTTCAAAGAAGGTTATTGATGTAGGTGCTGGTACTGGTAGATATTCTATAGAGCTTGCTAAAATGGGTTATGATGTTACAGCTGTAGAGCTTACTGCACATAATTTTGGTAATTTAAAAGCGAATGTTAAAAAAGAAGGCTTAGATATACCTTGTTATAGATTAAATGCGCTTGATTTAAAAAAGATTAAATCTAATTCATATGATTTAGTTATATTATTTGGTCCAATGTATCATTTACATTCTAAAGAAGATAAATTACAAGCCTTATCTGAAGCTTATAGAATCCTTCGTGAAGGTGGTATATGTCTTGTTGCTTATACTATGAATGAATATAGTGTAATTAGACATGGTTTTATGGATAATTTAATTGTAGAAGAAAAGGCACGTGGTAAGATTGATGAAAATTATCATGTCACATTATGTGCTGAAGATTTGTATGATTATGTAAGAATGGAAGACATAATAGAACTTGTTGATAATACTCAATTTAGTCGTATTAAAACTATTACTCCAGATGCATTAACTGATTATTTACGCTTTGATATTAATAAAATGAGTGATGAAGCGTTTGAACTATATAAAGATTATGTTTATAAGATAAGCGCAAGACCTGATGTTTTGGGCTTATCTAGTCATACTGTTGACATATTAAAGAAATAGACAATTTTACCAAAATATGGTAAAATAGCGTGTTAAGGAGAAAAGATAATGAAGAAAATGATTAAAGACTTAATTAAGAAAATAAAGAAGTATGATACTATCATTATACTTAGACATAATAGACCAGATGGTGATGCACTTGGTACACAACTTGGTTTAAAGAAATCTATACAAAAAACATTTCCTAACAAGAAAGTATATGCAACAGGTGATTTAAACCCTCGTCTTTCCTTTATAGGCGAAATGGATGAAATTAATGACGATGTATTTGAAAATGCGCTTGTAATCATCTGTGATGTAGCTGTAAGCTATATGCAAGGTGATGCTAGATATAACAAAGGTAAAGAAACATTTGTTATTGATCATCACACAAATAAGAGCGACATTGTTGATGATAATCATTTCATTTGCGATTCTACATGTGCTGCATGTGCTGAGCTTGTTAGCGAAATCTTATTTGACAACAGATTTGTTGTCGATAAAGATGTAGCATTAAGCTTATATACAGCACTTGTTACAGATAGTGGTCGTTTCCAATATAATGAAACTAGTCCTCGTACATTACGTATAGCTGCTAAATTACTTGAAACAGGATTTGATCCACAAAAGATATATTCAAAGTTATATGTTGAAACTATTGAAAAGAGAAAATTAACTGCTGAATTTACAAGTAGATTTAAATTAACTAGTAAAAATGTAGCTTATATGTTTAATACAAAAGAAACATTAGAGAAATATAATATTTCATTTAATGATTGCTCACGCGGTATGGTATCTGTAATGGCTGGACTTGAAGGTATCTTGATTTGGGCTAACTTTACTGAAGAGCCAGAAACAGGTAAGGTTATTGCTGAATTTAGATCTAGAGGCTTCTCAATTGTAGATATTGCAAAAAAGTATGGTGGTGGTGGACACGACCAAGCTTGTGGTGCTACACTTGAAAGCTTTGAGCAAGCTCTAGAGGTATTAAAAGACTTTGATCAAAGGATGGTAGAGGTAAATGGACAATAAGAAGAAAACATTTAAAAAGATTTTAAAAGCTATTAGAGATCATGAAACTATTTTAATTCATGGTCATGTTAGACCAGATGGTGACTGTATTGGTTCACAAATTGGTTTAAAAAAATTAATTTTAGCAAATTTCCCAGAAAAGAAAGTTAAGGTTGTTGGTGACGTTTGTGAATATTGTAAATTCGTTGGAGTACCTGATGGTGCAGAGGATGAAGAATACAGAGGAGCTTTATCAATTGTTGTAGACTGTGGTAATGCTGAACGTATTAGTGATCAAAGATACAAATTTGGTGATACTTTAGTTAAAATTGATCACCACGTTGAAGATACACCATATGGTGATATTTCTTATGTTGAAGATAGCGCTGGTTCTTGTACTCAAATCATTACTGATTTTGCTCGCCAAATGAAGCTAATGATGACTTTAGATGCTGCATATCCTTTATATGTAGGTATGGTAACAGATACAGGTAGATTTAGATTTGATTCTGTAACTTCAACTACATTTGAAGATGCTGCATATTTATTATCTTGTGGTGTTAATATTGAAGATGTAGATAATCATTTATCAGTTACAACATTAAAGACATTAAAATTACAAGGTTATGTATTATCTAATTTCAAGGCTACAGATAATGGTTATGCATATATCTGCATGACTCAAGATATCGTTAAAGAATATGGTGTAACTAACGAAGAAGCTGCAAACCAAGTATCAACACTTGCTGGTATTGAAGGTTATCCAGTTTGGGGTCTATTCATGGAATATCCTGATGAGATCCGTATTCGTATTAGAAGCCGTGGACCTGAAATTAAGACATTAGCTAATAAATACAATGGTGGTGGACATGAAAAGGCTGCTGGAGCTCATTTGGATAATTGGGAACAGTTACCTGACTTTTTAAATGATGTTGACCAACTTGTTAAGCAATATAAAGATTCTCTTGTTAAAGAAGATTAATTTTTTAAGCTTATGAATAGATCATTATTCGTAAGCTTTTTTTAAATTATTATGAAAAAAAGTGTAAATTAATTATTTTAAACCTGTTTTGAGTTGGTTAAAAAAAGCGCTTATGTTATAATTAACTTACAAGAGCAAGGAGATTTGTTTATGGAAAATAAAATCGAACCTACTGTAAAAAAGAAAAGTAGCAAGAAAAAAATAATAGCGGAAATAGTATTAATAGTAGCTTTACTTGTGTTTGTTGTTAGTATGTTTATGAATGATGGCTCAACTACACCTGCAGAAATAGGAGAAGCTGTAACTAATGCAAGATATAGATATTTCTTTGCGGCAATAGGTGTATTATTAGGATATATGTTTGTTGGTTCATTATCATTACGCACAATAATGCGCAAGACTGGTGTTAAAGCTAGCTTTATAGATACAGTTTTAATATCTCAAACTGAATATTTTTTCAATGGAATTACACCAGGAGCTGTTGGTGGTCAACCATTCCAAGTTTTCGCATTTAATCAAGTTGGAGTTCCTGCAAGTAAATCAACAGGTGCTATTTTAATGAACTTTGTTTGTGGAATGCTTGCACAGCTTACATTAGCTTTATGTTCTTTAGCATTCTATCCATTAATTTTAGAGAAATGTCCTAGTATGATTACTCCATTCTGGATTGGATTCTTTGTAAATGCTTTAGGTACATTATTCTTTGCATTCTTAGGATTTTCAAAAATATTTAGAAAACTAATGGTAAAACTTATGAACTGGGTTTCTACATGGAAAATCATGCGTAAATTTAAAGGTATTGATAAGAAATTTGAAGAATATATGACTAATGCACAAACTGCATTTAGCTTAGCTTGGGCGCATAAGTCTACATTCTTAATTGCTTATGCATGTAAGTTGTTACAATTTATAATCTTATATGCTATACCATTCTTTATTTTAAAAGCTATTAGAATGCCTGTAGGACACGAAGCGGGACAGCTTGATTGTACAATGATTTATAAGGTTGTAATGATAACAAGCTTTGCGATGATTACAGCAAGCTATGTTCCTACTCCAGGAGCTACAGGTGCACTTGAATTCGCTTTTAAAGGCTTCTTCTTACCTTTACTAATAATGTCAGGTACTGAGCCTACAGGAGCTGAATCTGCAAATGCTACAGCTGGTGTATTATTATGGAGAATTGTTTCATATTATATGCTTATGCTATTTAGCTTTATTTCATATTTTGTATTCACTAAGAAACAACATAGAGATTTTAAAATAGATAATTTACAAAAATCAGATAATTGCCAATTAGATAATGAAAAATTATCTGAAGAAATAAATGAAACTGAAGTTTCAAATGATTAAAATATCGTTCAACAAGGTCAAACGGGAATAATTCCCGTTTTTCTTTACTTTTATAAATAAATTTGATAAAATAGATTGATATTAAAATGAAGATGAAGAAGAGTATTTAATTACCTTTA
The DNA here is from genome assembly GCA_016288675.1 of Acholeplasmatales bacterium. Taxonomy (GTDB): domain Bacteria; phylum Bacillota_I; class Bacilli_A; order Acholeplasmatales; family Anaeroplasmataceae; genus JAEELC01. Next base: position 9,881 of record JAEELC010000160.1, read on the forward strand.
TTCTAAGCGAGAACTGTATGGTGAAAGAGTTCAATAAAGAATTAAAGAAGACACTTCGGAATGATTGAAAAGAATCCGTATCAGGCGTTAACGACAATGAGCTAACTATGTTTAGAAAATAAGGTGGCACCACGTCTAAAACGTCCTTTGTACAAGGATGTTTTTTTATTTTTTTAGGAGGTAAATTATGATAAGTCGTCCAAGAGGAACCCAAGATATTCTTCCAGGTGAAGTAGAATACTGGCAAAAGATTGAAAATTATTTAAGAAGAATATGTTCTTTATATAACTATAAAGAAGTACGTACACCAATATTTGAATCAGGTAACTTATTCCATAGAGATCAAAACGATTCAAGTGATATGGTTACAAAAGAAACTTACGACTTCAAGGATAGAGGAGATAGAGATTTAACTCTACGTCCTGAAGGTACTGCTGGTGCAGCACGTGCATTTATTGAAAATAAGCTATATGCACAAAATCCAGTCACAAAGTTATTCTACATGGGACCAATTTTTAGATATGAAAGACCAAGCCAAGGTAGACAACGTCAATTCCATCAATTTGGTGTTGAAGCATATGGTTCAAATGATCCATTACTTGATGCAGAAGTAATCGCTCTTGCAGTTACTGCAATTAAAGGTTTAGGTTTATCTGGTGTTAAAGTTAAGATTAATACATTAGGTGATGAAGCATCACGTAACAGATATAGAGATGAATTAGTTAACTACTTTACTCCACATTATGATGATTTATGTGAAGACTGTAAGGTACGTTTAAAAAAGAATCCACTTAGAATTCTAGATTGTAAGGTAGATGGTGATAAGGATTATTTTAAGGCCGCTCCAGTAATCACTGATTATTTATCAGAAGAATCTAAGTCTCACTTTGATAAGGTTTTAAACGCTTTAAAAGAAATGAATATTGATTTTGAAGTAGATCCAACTCTAGTAAGAGGTTTAGATTATTATACATATACTGTATTTGAAATCGAAGCTAATATTAAAGATTTCGGTGCAGCTAATGTAATTTGTGCTGGTGGTAGATATAATAATCTAGTTAAAGAACTAGATGGTCCAGAAACTCCAGCTGTTGGACTAGCATTTGGTATGGAACGTTTAATTCTAGCTTTACAAAGCGAGAATAGACTTCCTCGTATTGATGCAACTAGCCATATCTACTTTATTGGTTTAGGTGATAGAGCTAATGCTGCAATAAGCCGTATCATGAATGTTTGCCGTTTCGGTGGATTAAAGTGTGATACAGACTATACACATGGTTCATTAAAGAGTCAATTTAAGAAGGCTGATAAGGCTTTAGCTATGTTTACAGCAATACTAGGTGATAATGAACTTGATAATGCACAAATAAACATCAAGAATAATGAGACTGATGAACAAGAAACAATCAATATTAATGATGTTTATCCATATGTAGTTAAGTATATTCAAAGTAAGAGTACAAGCAAATGTGCATCATGCCCATCTGCTAAGGAGGAATAATATGGTACGTACAAAGATTAAAGATATTAAGTTAGGTGAAGTAAATCATGTAGCGGGTTTCGTTGAAAATATTCGTAATAAGAAGACAATGTGCTTCATTGTATTACGTGATATTTCAGGTAAGCTACAAATTACAATTGAAAAGGGTAAGCATCCAGAAATGGAAGAAGATCTTGCTCGTATTACTGTTGATTCAGTAATTGAAGCTACAGGTCTTGTTCAAGCTAGCGAATATGTTAAGCTTAATGGTATGGAAATGTATCCAGATACTATTAAGATTGATTCTATTGCAGAAGCTAACCCAATTGTCGCTCCTGTTGGTGAAGAAACAAACATCGATACTCGTTTAGACTATCGTTGGGTAGATATCAGAACTGATAAGAACACATTAATGTTTAAGGTTCAATCTTTATTTGTAAATAAGATGCGTGAATTCTTAAATATCAATGAATTTACTGAAATTCATACACCAAAGCTAATTGGTGCTGAATCAGAATCTGGTGCTGGTGTATTTAAGGTAGATTATTTTGGTAGAGATGCATTCCTTGCACAATCTCCACAATTCTATAAGCAAATGGCTATGGCTGCTGGTCTAGAACGTATTTACGAAGTAGGACCTGTATTCCGTGCAGAAAAGTTTGCAACACGTAAGCATTCAACAGAATTCACTTCATTTGACCTTGAATTTGCATATATTGATTCATTTAAGGATGTTATGCATATGGAAGAAGAAATGATTACTTATGCATTAAAGGCTGTTAAGGAAACTTATGGTGATGAAATTAAGAAGGTATTTGACATTGATGTTGTAGTACCTACACTTCCTTTCCCTGTAATGGACTTACAAGATGTATATAAGGAACTAGAATCTCGTTATGGTTATACAGTACCTGAAAGTGAAAAGGGTGACCTTACAACTGAAGGTGAAAGAATGGTTGCTAAGCTAAGCCAAGATATGTTTGGTCATGAATTCTTATTCGTAACTGGTTATTCAAAAGAAAACCGTGCATTCTATCATATGAGAGATGAACATGGTGTTCCATGTGGTTATGACTTAATTTGGAAAGGTTGCGAAATTACTACAGGTGCTCAACGTGAACACAGATATGATATCTTAAAGGCTCAAGCTGCTGAAAAGGGTCTAGGTAAGGATATTGAATTCTACCTACAATTCTTTAAGTATGGTGTTCCACCACACGGTGGTTTTGCTATCGGTGTAGATAGAATTACTATGTTATTATTCAATGTTGGTATTCGTGAAGCTGAATTCATCTTCCGTGGACCAGATAGATTAAATCCATAATTATAGGTGATTATATGTCACATATAAGCTGGGATGAATATTTTATGGGTGTAGCGCTCCTTTCAAGTGAGCGCTCTAAAGACCCACATACTAAAGTTGGTGCTTGTATTGTAAATACTCGTAACAGAATAGTTGGAATTGGTTATAATGGATTTCCTTATGGATGTAACGATACAGATTATCCATGGGGTAATGCTCAAGACGCTAAATTCCTAGACACTAAATATCCATATGTGGTTCATGCTGAAGCTAATGCAATCTTAAATGCTACACAAAGCTTACTTGATGCACGTATTTATGTATCTTTATTCCCTTGTAATGAATGCGCTAAGCTTATCATTCAATCAGGAATTAAAGAGGTAGTATACATGTCTGATAAATATTCTGGTACTGATACAAATATTGCTAGTAAGCGTATGCTTGAAAGTGCTGGCGTAAAAGTTAGACAAATGAATGAAATAAGCATTACACTTAAGAAAGGAGAATAAGAATGATTTTATCAATTCTAATTGCTCTTTTAGTTATTATATTAGATCAAATAACTAAATCAGTTGTTGTATCTAATATGACATTAGGAGAGAATATTACAATTATTCCAAACCTACTTAAGTTTCATTATGTTCAAAATACAGGAGCTGCATTTTCAAGCTTAGATGATGCTACTCCATTGCTATTAGTTATTTCACTTGTTGCAACTGTAGCACTTGCGTATTGCTTAGTTAAATATACAGATTATTTAGCTCATAAATTATTATCAGTATCAATTAGCTTTGTACTTGGTGGATGCATTGGGAATTTAATTGATAGATTCCTAACAGTGATTCATCAACAAGATGGAGTAACTGATTTCATTGAATTATATATTGATAATAAAAATATTATAGGTGGATCTACATTTAATGTAGCTGACGCCTTCTTAGTTGTTGGTTGTATTATGTTTGTAATCGATGTATTATTCGTAGATACTGCTCGCGCTAAGAAAACAGCACGCCCTGAAATTAAGGAGGACAGTACTGATGGAAATAAAGAAAATAGAAATAACTAGCGAAATGCTAGGTATTCGTATTGATAAGGTTTTATCAAGCATTATTGATAAAAGCAGAGAAATTATCTCTGATGATATCAAAGATGGTCATGTGCTAGTTAATGGAAAGGTTGTAAAACCAAGCTATAAACTAGAAGAAAATGATGAAGTTACATATCAATTTGATGATCCTAAGCCTTTAGACCTTGAAGGCGAAGACCTTGGTCTTGAAATTGTTTATGAAGATGATGATGTAGCTGTTGTTAATAAGCCTTCAGGAATGGTAGTACATCCTGCAGCTGGTAATCAAGAGCATACATTAGTAAATGGTTTATTATACCAAATGGATTTAGATAGCACTATTAATGGTGTTATTAGACCAGGTATTGTTCACCGTATAGATAAAGATACATCAGGGTTACTTATGATTGCTAAAAATGATAAAGCTATGGAAAGCTTGTCAGAGCAATTAAAGTCTCACTCATGTAATCGTATCTATGTTGGTCTTGTATATGGTACTATTGGAGAAAATGAAGGAAAAGTCATTGCTCCAATTGGTCGTGACAAGGATGACAGAAAAAAGATGTGTGTTACAGAAAGTGGTAAAGAAGCTATTACACACTTTAGTGTCTTAGAACGCTATAATGGTTTTACACTTCTTCAATTTAAGCTTGAAACTGGTAGAACACATCAAATTAGAGTTCATATGAAGTTTATTGGGCATCCTCTTGTTGGAGACCCTGTATATGGACCAAGACACGTTATAGGTAATAACGGTCAATATTTACATGCTAAAACAATCGGATTCAAACATCCAACTACAGGAGAATATATGGAATTTACTAGTGAACTTCCAGAATATTTCACTGAAATGCTTAGCACATTAACAAAGAGAGAAATTTAGTTTTCTCTCTTTTTAATATTTTTTTAAATATTTTAAAAAAAGTTCTTGATTTTTAGTTTATTTGTTAGTATAATGATTAAGCAATTGATATAGGACTATAGCCAAGTGGTAAGGCAAAGGACTTTGACTCCTTCACCGCTGGTCCGAGTCCAGCTAGTCCTGCCAGTTGAAAGTTACAAGCTATCACAAGATAGCTTTTTTCTTTTTTATGAAATAATTTAAGAAAAATAAGAATCACCTTGCTATGAAATAGTGAGGTGATTTTTTATGATAAGAAAAATATACAAAAAAGTATTATTTATAGGCTTATCTTTAGCTTTTATATTATCAATTACTTATAAAAGTAATGCTAATAATGAATTTGATGATAATTTAATAACTAAAGAAAGTCTATCGGATAATGTTATTAATCCACAATATGTTTATAATGATTATGCTTATATATGTTATAAAGCGTGGATTCCTTTAACGGAAGAAAAATATACCGTTATTATTCAAAATATATGTATAGAAGCTGAAGAAGATAATGATGAATGCTATATGGCGTTTGAATTAAAAGGAAAAGATAAAATAACAGTAAATGCTTATATTGATACTACACATTCAGTTAATATATTTAAATTAGATTTAAGTCAATATAAAGATTCATATTCTTATTTTAGGCCTATACCATACTGTACTCAGTATTTAAATTCTATTTATAATGATGAAGATTATAGTAAACATTTCTTTATTAATAAAGGAGATTCTATTAAAACAACTCCATTTGTACCTTTAGATGATTATGTTAAATATGACAATAATAAAAATGTTATTGTTACTAATACAAAGAATAAAATAAATGTTAATTTAATTAAAGATTCTATTAAATCTTATGATTTATATGGAGTTAAATCTACTACTCTTGTGGAAGATAATTATAGTTCTAATTATTTAACACCTGGTGATTATAATGTCTTATATAAAGTAGAAGATAATAATGGAGCAATCACCAACGTATCTTTTTTAGTCCATGTATATAAAGAGGCTGTAGGCGTTATTGAAGGACCTGATGAAGTTAATGTTTATATAAGTAAAGATTATGGAGATGCTGAAATGGGATTAGCATCTGATATTGAAAAACTTTATAAAGGTACATGCGGAGAAAGTGAAGTATATTTTAATTGCGGCTTTTGTGATCAAAACGGAGATAATTATGATAATACAATAAGTATGATGACTATTATGAAAAAACCAGGTTCTTATTATATACTTCTAAAACTAATTAAAAGAAGTGGTCAAAAATGTGTAGCTACAAAAGTTATTAAAATAAATGTTATTGATGATGAAGGACCTAGTGTTTATGTTCCTAATAGCTTTGTTGCATTATCAGATTTAGATAATGCAAGTGATGATGATTTATATTCATATTTTCTTCGCATTAAAGGCTTTTTAGATAAAGATATATCTAATGTAGTAATGCTAAGTAATACATATAGAGGACATGAAAATGAAATTGGTGAATATAAGGTAGTATATTCATATACTAAAGATAATCAAACCTATATTGATGCACTTAATTTAAATGTTAGCTCTAATATTGATACTCCTACAGTAGTTAATAATATAGAAGATGTTAAACAAAAATCTAAAGACTATAATAATATTATTTATATTCTATTAATCATAGGCTTATTCACA